>JAFGBC010000247.1 GCA_016933355.1 Candidatus Aminicenantota bacterium | reverse complement strand
CGCACGGCGGCGGCTCGCTGACCGCGCTCCCCATCATCGAGACCCAGGCCGGCGACGTCTCCGGCTACATCCCGACCAACGTCATCTCGATCACGGACGGCCAGATCTACCTCGAGCCCGAGCTGTTCAACGCCGGCGTCCGTCCGGCCATCAACGTCGGGATCTCGGTCTCGCGCGTCGGCGGCCACGCCCAGATCAAGGCGATGAAGCAGGTCGCCGGCAAGCTGCGGGGCGACCTCCAGCAGTACCGTGAGCTCCTGACCTTCGCCCAGTTCGGGACCGAGCTCGACCGCATCTCCCAGGCCCAGCTCGACCGCGGCCGGCGGCTGACCGAGATCCTCAAGCAAAGCCAGTTCGCCCCGTTGCCGGTCGAGCAGCAGGTCGTCATCATCTACGCCGGGAACCGGGGCTACCTCGACGAGGTCCCGGTCGAGAAGATCCGCGACTACGAGACGGGCCTCTACGCCTTCCTGGCCGCGGAGAAGCCCGAGATCATGACCCGGATCGCCGAGCAGAAGGAGATCGACGCCAAGCTCGACGAAGCGATCGGGGCCGCCCTGGCCGAGTTCGGGAAGCGCTTCAAGGAGGGCCAGGCCTGATGCCGGCCCTCATCGACCTCCGCCGGCGCATCCGGAGCGTCCGGAACACCCAGCAAGTGACCAAGGCCATGAAGACCGTGGCCACGGCCAAGTTCAAGAAGGCCCAGCGGCGGGTCCTCGAGGCCCGGCCCTGGTGGCACGAGACGCCCGTCCAGGTCCGGGCCCTGGTCGCGCTGGCCGGACGGGAGCGCCATCCCTTGCTCGAGCGCCGGCCCGAGAAGCGCGTCCACGTCGTCGTCGTCACCGGCGACAAGGGGCTGTGCGGCGCCTTCAACTCGAACCTGCTCGCCGAGGTCCAGGCCTTCCTCGAGGCCAAGGCGGAATCGGCCGACATCCGGCTGACCCTCATCGGCCGCAAGGCCGTCAACTATTTCCGCAAGAAAACCTTCCCGGTCGAGGCGGCTTACGGGGAGCGGATCGACCGCTTCGGGGACGCCGAGATCGGGGCGATCGCCCGTGACCTCGTCCGCCGTTTCGTCTACCACGGCGCCGACGCCGTCTACGTCGCCTACAACGAGTTCAAGTCCATTCTCGGCCCGCAGATCGCCGTCGTCCCGCTCCTGCCCATCCCCCTTCCGCCCGAGGCGGAGGGCGCCGCGCCGCCGCCCGCGCCGGCGGTCGAGCCCGGCCCCGGCCCGATGCTGCGCGCCCTGCTCCCGGCCTTCGTCGAGGACCAGCTCCGCCATTGCTTCTACGAGTCCCAGGCGGCCGAGCAGGCGGCTCGGATGATGGCCATGGACCTCGCCACCAAGAACGCCGAAGAGCTGGTCGACACGCTCCACCTCCAGCTCAACAAGATCCGCCAGGCGTCCATCACCAAGGAGCTGCTCGAGATCATGACGGCCGTCGACGCCCTGGCCAAATAGGACGGAAAGGATAACCGCGATGAACGTAAAAGTCGGCGCCGGCCAGGAAGGGCGGGTCGTCCAGATCATCGGGCCCGTCGTCGACATCGCTTTCAAGAACAAGGAGCGGCTGCCCGAGATCTACACGGCGATCCGGGTCACGAGCGAGGGCTTCGCAACGCCGACCCCGGTCGACATCATCGTCGAGGTCGAGCAGCACCTGGGCGAGGACCGCGTCCGCTGCGTGTCGATGCATCCGACCGACGGACTGTCTCGGGGCATGAAGGCGATCGACCTGGGCGCGCCGATCCAGGTCCCGGTCGGTCCGGAGGTCCTCGGGCGCGTCATCAACGTCGTCGGCGAGCCCGTCGACCACATGGGGCCGATCAAGGCCGAAACGCACTACCCGATCCACCGCCTCCCGCCCAGCCTCGAGGAGCAGAACACGACGCTCGAGATGTTCGAGACCGGGATCAAGGTCATCGACCTCATCCAGCCCTTCCTCAAGGGCGGCAAGATCGGGCTGTTCGGCGGGGCGGGCGTCGGCAAGACCGTCATCATCCAGGAGCTGATCAACAACGTCGCCCTCAAGCACGGCGGCTACTCGGTCTTCGCCGGCGTCGGGGAGCGGACGCGCGAGGGCAACGACCTCTGGCTGGAGATGAAGGCGTCCGGCGTCCTCGAGAAGACGGCCCTCATCTACGGCCAGATGACCGAGCCGCCCGGCGCCCGGCTCCGGGTCGGCCTGACCGCCCTGTCGGTCGCCGAGTACTTCCGCGACGAGATGAATCAGGACGTGCTCCTGTTCATCGACAACATCTTCCGCTTCACCCAGGCCGGCTCCGAGGTTTCGGCTCTGCTGGGCCGGATGCCCTCGGCCGTCGGCTACCAGCCGAACCTGGCCAGCGAGCTGGGCGAGCTCGAGGAGCGGATCACCTCGACCAAGAAAGGGTCGATCACCTCGGTCCAGGCCATCTACGTTCCGGCCGACGACTTCACCGACCCGGCCCCGGCCACGGCCTTCTCCCACCTCGACGCGACGACGAACCTGTCCCGGGCCCTGACCGACATGGGCATCTACCCGGCCGTCGACCCGCTCGCCTCCTACTCGCGGATCCTCGACGCGCGCGTCATCGGCGAGGAGCACTATGCCGTCGCCCGCCGCGTCAAGGAGGTCCTCCAGCGCTACAAGGACCTCCAGGACATCATCGCCATCCTGGGCATCGAGGAGCTCTCCGACGAGGACAAGCTCATCGTGGCCCGGGCCCGCAAGATCCAGCGCTTCCTGTCCCAGCCCTTCCACGTCGCCCAGGAGTTCACGGGCCGGCCCGGCGTCTACGTCACGGTCGCCGACACCGTCCGCGGCTTCAGGGAGATCGTCGAGGGCCTTCACGACGACAAACCGGAGCAGGCGTTCTACATGATGGGGACGATCGAGGAGGTCGTCCAGCGGGCCGAGGAGCTGAAAGCGCTGTGAGCCCGGACCCGG
>JAFGBC010000246.1 GCA_016933355.1 Candidatus Aminicenantota bacterium | reverse complement strand
GCCGAACTTGCGCAGGACGAGGAGGACGATCGAGAAGCCGAAGGAGCTGATCATGGCGTTGACCTCGCACCAGGCGTTGACGCGCCACCAGAACCAGCGGACGAGGTAGAGGAGGCCCGTCCCCGCCCCGACCTGGAGGATGATGGCGAAGCTGTCCTTGGCCGTGTCCAGGACGAAGACGAGGGCGCCGGCCGAGAAAAAGAGCAGGAGAGTGGCCAGCCGGCCCACCAGGACGTAGTGCTTCTCGGTCGCGTCCTTCTTGAGGAAACGCCGGTAGAAGTCGTGGACGAGGTAGGACGCTCCCCAGTTGAGGTGGGTCAGGTTCGTCGACGAATTGGCGGCGATCAGGCCCCCGACCATAAGCCCGATAAACCCGACCGGCAGGAACTTGAGCATGGCCGGGAAGGCGATATCGTGGCCGATCAGGCTCGGATGGAGGTGGGGGAAGGCCTTTTGGATATCGGAGAGCTGGGGATAGACGAGGATTGAGGCCAGGCCGACCAGGATCCAGGGCCAGGGCCGCATGACGTAATGAGCGATGTTGAAAAACAGGACGGCGCCCAGGGCGTCCTTCTCGGACTTGGACGCCAGCATCCGCTGGGCGATGTAGCTCCCGCCGCCCGGTTCGGCGCCCGGATACCAGACGGCCCACCACTGGACGGCCAGCGGCATGATGAAGATGGCGATGGCCAGGTCCCAGTTGCTTTTAAAATCCGGCAGCATGTTCAGGAAGGGGGCCCCGTTGGCGGCCGTCGCCGTCGAGAGCTTGGCGAGCAGGACGTCCATGCCGCCGACGGCCTTGACGGCGAAGTAGGCGGCGGCGATGACGGCCGTCATCTTGATGAAGAATTGGATCATATCGATGACGAGAACGCCCCAGAGTCCTGTGACGGTCGCAAAGACGACGTTGAGGCCTCCGACGAGGAGGAGCGTCTGCCAGCGGTCGAGCCCGAACAGGATGGCCGCGATCTTGCAGGCGGCCAAGTTGACCGTGGCCATGATGATGCAGTTGAAGAGAAATCCGAGGTAGACCGAGCGGAAGCCGCGTACGACGCCGGCGGCCTTCCCTGAGTAGCGGAGCTCGTAGAACTCGAGGTCGGTCAGGACCTCGGAGCGCCGCCACATCCGGGCGTAGAAGAAGACGGTCGCGACGCCGGTCAGGGTGAACGCCCACCAAACCCAGTTGCCGGCGACGCCGTTGCGGCGGATGATGTCGGTCACCAGGTTGGGCGTGTCGCTGCTGAAGGTCGTGGCGACCATGGACAGACCGGCCAGCCACCAGGGGACGGCCCGGCCCGAGGCGAAGAACTCGGACGTGTTGCGGCCCGCCCGCTTGCGGAAGAAGAGGGCGGGGGCGAAGCAGACGAACAGACTGGCGAAGACGATGACCCAGTCGATGGTCTGGAGATGCATGGCTAGAGTCCTTTCGGGGGGAATCGGCGGAGGCTTCGGCGCCGCATGAGGCCCTTATTATAAGGAAGATGGGCGGGCGAGGGAAGCCGGAAGGCGGGGCCGCGACCGGCGGCCGGCCTAGGTTTTCTCGGGAAAGACGATCCGGAAGGCCGTGCCGTTCTTGCGGACGCACTCGAGCCGGCCGTCGAGCTGGGTGACGAGGAGGGAGACGATCTGGAGACCGAGCGTCTTGGGCGACTTGAGATCGATGCCGTCGGGGAGGCCGATGCCGTAGTCCCGGACCTCCAGAACGAAGCCGCTCCGGCTTTTCTTCTGGAGGCGGAGGACGATCCGCACCGGGCGTCCTGCGGGGAAGGCGTGCTTGAGGGCGTTGGTCAGGAGCTCGTTGACGATCAGGCCGCAGGGGACGGCCGTGTTGATGCTCAACCGGACGGGCTCGACCTCCAGCTTGATCTTCTTGGGGTCGATCTTGTGTAAGCCGGCCAGCCGATCGACCAGGGTCCCGAGGTAGTCGGCGAATCCGATGTGGGCGAGGTCCTTGGACTGGTAGAGTTTCTCGTGGACGAGGGCCATCGATCGGATGCGGCTCTGGCACTCCTGGACGATCCCGTTGACGCGGCGGTCGCGCAGGGCCCAGGCCTGGAGGCTGAGCATGCTCGAGACGACCTGCATGTTGTTCTTGACGCGGTGGTGGATCTCCTTGAGCAGGACTTCCTTCTCCTGGAGCGAGCTCTTGATCCGCTCGTGGGCTTGGCGGCGCTCGGTCACGTCGCGCAGAAAGTTGATGGTCATCGTCAACCGGCCGTCGACGAGGACCGGCGACCAGGAGTGCGAGATCCACTTGACGCGCCCCGCCCGGTCCGTGAGCCGGTACTCTATGCCGACCCCCGCCTCGCCCTTCAGGGCCCTGGCGCGGATCTTCTCGATGACGGGCTTATCTTCGGCCAGGATCCGGCTGAAATCGAGCGGCCCGACGAGGCCCTCCGGCTTGACCCCCAGGACCTTCTGAGCCGAGGGGCTGGCGAAGATGACGGCCCCTTCCGGACGCGTGATCAGGATGGCGTCGTTGGAGTTCTCGATGATCGTCCGGTAGCGCTCCTCGCTTTCGCGCAGGGCGTCCCCGACCCTCTTGCGCTCGGCGATCTCCTCGGTCAGCCGGCGCGTTCGCTCGCCGACCAGGCGTTCCAGCCGAAGCTCGTTCCGGCGCAGGGTTCGGACCCGGCCGAAATAGATCGCTGCGCCCAGGGCGATGACGCCGAAGAAGACGGCGGGATAGAACCAGGCTCTCTGGTGAATCCGGGGCTTGATCTCGATCGGAAAGGCGGCGCCCGCCTCGTTCCAGACGCCGTCGTTGTTGCGAGCCGTCAGCCGGAAGGTGTAGCGGCCGGGCGGAATGCTGGTGTAGGACGCCGTCCGCTCCCGGACCGGGCCCAGCCAGTCGGTGTCGAAGCCCTCCAGGAGGTAGCGGAACATCACCTTCTCCGGCGTCACGAAGCTCAGGCCGGTGTAGCGGATCTCGACCCGCTTGGTTCCCGCCGGCAGGACGAGCCCCGCTTCAGGCGGGATCTCGCGGCCGTCGGCCGTAAAGCCCTCGATCAGGACCGGCGGAGGCAGCGGGTTGAGCGTCATCCGCGAGGTGTCGAGGACCGCGATGCCCTTGAAGGTCGGGACGATGAGTCTGCCGTCGGTCGTCAGGCAGCCCGAGGGCTGACTGCCCCCGTTGCATTCCTCGCTCTTCATGCCTTCCCGGCGTCCGTAGCTTACGCAGGAGACGCGGTCGATCCGCCCGTCCGCGCAGGCGGCGAGCGCCCGCCGCTCGGCCCGGAAGATCCCCCGGTTGCACGACATCCAAAGCCACTCCCGGCCGTCCTCGAGGATCATGTGCACGATGTCATCGAACAATCCCTGGGCCGTCGTGACCGAATGGAAAACGCCGTTATTGAAGCGGACCAAGCCGCCGCCGTAGGTTCCGAGCCACAGAACGCCGTCTCGGTCCTCGTGGATGGAGCGGATGATGGCGCTGGGCAGGCCCTCGGAGGCCCCGTAGCGATCCCATCGATCGTCCCGGATGGAGACCAGCCCCTGGCCGTCGGTTCCCATCCACATGGTTCCTTGACGGTCCTCGAGGAAGGAGATCACGGACAGTCGGGGCGCGCCGGCCGCCCCGGCCGGCAGGCGCGGAACCCCGTCGTCTATGATGCAGGCTCCGCCCTCGGTGCCGACCCAGATCCGCCCGCGGCGGTCCCGATAGATGGCGTGGATGTTTTGATGGGGGAGACCGTCCTCGAGCCCGTAGGACCGGATTACGTTACGCTCGGTCACGAACAGGCCGCTGTTCCAAGTGCCGATCCAGAGACGACCGGCCGGTTCCGCGTAGACGACGGTTGTTGCGTCGGGGAAGCCCCTGCGTCCTGAATAATTCGTGAAGACGCCGTTTTTCCAGAAGCTGACGCCGTGCCGAGGGGTCGCGATCCAGACTCCGCCGTCGGGCGACGGGCAGACGGACAAGATCGTATTATCGGGAAGGCCGTCTTCGGTCGAAAAGGAGCGGACCGCGCGCTCTTTGATGCGGACCAGCCCGCCGCGTCTCAGCCCCACCCAGAGAGAGCCCTCCCGGTCGATGAAGAGGTCGGCGACCTCCTCTCCGGCCAGGGCGTCGAAAACGCTGAAATCCAGGATCCGGTCCTGATCCACGGCGAAAAGCCCCTCGGTGACCGTCCCGATCCATAGGACGCCGTCGCTGTCCCTGAGGGTTTTGACGATGGATTGCCCCTCCAGGGCGGTGTCCGGCAGAAAACGCCTCCAGCGGCCGTCTTCGACGACGAAGAGGCCGCGCGATTCAGTCCCAACCCAGACGCGTCCGGCTTCCTCCTCCCAGACCCAGGTCACCTGACGGTCGGGCCAGGAGCGGGGCGCG
>JAFGBC010000059.1 GCA_016933355.1 Candidatus Aminicenantota bacterium | reverse complement strand
TCGAGAAGCCGCGTCCCCGCCGTCGGACTGGGCGCCTTGGTTCCGGATCGCCCTCGAAAAATACGCCGAGGTGTTTCCGGAGGGATGATCCTCCCTGGCACGAAGATGAACGACGCCGTAAACGGGGAGAGGATCCGAGGCTTTGTCGCCTCCGTCGCTGCGAGCGAAGCGGGCGCGGAGGGCCGATGAACGTGGCCCGCGCCGCCGTCGACGGACCCTGGCTAGAGAGGACTCTCGCCGAGATCATCCGTGATGCCGCCGAGAACCGCAGTCCGGACGGCGCCGACGGCCCCCTCTTCGGCCCGCCGGCTGTGGGCGTCGTCGACGGCGACGACCCGCTGTTCGAGGCGTTCGCCGAGGCCGTCGACTCCCGGCACCTCCGGCCCCGCGCGTTCCTCGAGCGTCACGCCCCGCGCGGGAGCGACCTGACCTGCGTTCGCGTCGTCGCTTGGGCTCTCCCCTACGCGGAGAACATCCGCCGCTCAAACCGGCGCGGCGACTGGCCGTCTTCCCTCTACAGCTTGGCCCGCAACCTCGGCGGCGCTCTGTGCCTCGAGGCGGGGCGGAGGATGGCGCGGGCGCTCGAAGCGGTTGGCGGCGCGGCGCTTTCCCCCGCCTTGACCGGAGACGCCGACGCGTTCCGCTCGCCGACGACCGTTTTCAGCTCGACATGGTCCGAACGCCACGTCGCCTACGCGGCGGGTCTCGGCGTCTTCGGACTCAACGGCGGGTTGATCACCCGGCTCGGCATCCATGTCCGGCTGGGAAGCCTGGTCACCAACCTGCCGGTCCCCTGCGCCGCCGGGCCGCCCCGGGGAGGGCACCGGGCGCCCTGTCTGGCGGACGGCGGCGCAAGCTGCGGCCTCTGCATCGGGCGCTGCCCGGTCGGTGCCGTCTCCCGCGACGGCCTCGACAAGGCCAAATGCAACGGCAGGAGGAAGGCCGTCCAGTCGCGGGCGCAGACGGCCGGCCCCGACAGCGGCCGGCTCCTCGCCCATCGGCAGATCGTCAACGGCCGTCCCGCCTGGCGCGTCCCCCTCGGCTGCGCCCTCTGCCAATGCGGCGTTCCCTGCGAGGGGTCGAACCCGTTCGTCTGAGAGAGCGGAAGAATGCTGGACCTCAAGTTCAAGATCAGGCCCGGGCACACAAGCGAGCGGGCCTGGATGGAACCGTCCCCGCTCAAGGCCCTGTTCTGGAACGTTACCTACGCCTGCAACTTCGCCTGCCCGGTCTGCTTCACGGACGCCGGACGCCGCGTCGAGGACGAGCTCTCGCCGGCCGAAGCCCTGGCCATCGCCGACGCCATCGGCGAGGCTGGCGTCCGGGACGTTCTCATCTCGGGCGGCGAACCGTTCCTGCGTCCCGGCCTTCTCGACCTCCTAGCCCGGATGTCCGGCCAGGGGATATCTCTCCGGATCGCCACGAACGGGACGCTCCTCAACGACGACACTCTCAAACGGCTCAAGGGCGAAACGCTGACCCGGTCGTTCCAGGTCAGCCTGGAAACGACCGACCCGCTCCTCTATGCCAGGGTTCATCGGACCTCCCCGGCGATGTATAAGACCGTCCGGGAGGCTTTGTCGAAGATCCAGGCTGCGGGATTCCATACGACGATCGCGGCCCGCCTGACGCCGGCGACCCTGCCGGGTATTCCCGCCTTATTCGACCTGGCCTTCGCAGAGGGCTGGCCGACCGTGACCGTCCATCTCCCGGTCCTTCTCCGGCGGGCGGACGAAACCTTCGCCCAGGACGACGACCTCCTGGGCCGCCTCGATCCCGTATTCGAGCGCTTTGCCGCTTATCCCGGACACTGGCTCGTCGAGAGCTACATCCCCTGGGCTGAGTATCATCCGACAGTCCGCGCCTGGGAGTCGAAGATCCGCTTCGTCCACCGCGGCTGCCGGGCCGGACGAGACCGGATGACGATCGAGCCCGACGGCGGCCTGTCGCCCTGCGTCTGCATGGACGTCCCCGAAGCCCGCCTCGGAAACCTCCGAACCGACGACCTGAGGGCCGTCTTCAGGGACGCGCCCCTCCTCCGCCTGTTCCGCGACCCGGGCGGCCTGGGCATCTGCGTCGATTGCGCGAACCTGCGCCAATGCGGCGGTGGCTGCCGCGCGGCGGCGTTGTCGCTGACCGGACGGATCGACGGGATGGACTTGAGCTGTCCCGTCCGTAAAAGCCTGGCCGGGGCGGTACCGTGGCCGCCGACTGGATCATGACCGCGGACATCGTCGATTACATCGCCGACAGCGCCGCGGAAGACCCTGGGGCGGCGAGCTGGATCAACCGCCGTCCCGTCGTGGCCGGCGCCGCACTCGTCATCGATCTGACCGCGTCGGCCCTGGCTGTCCCCTTCTTTGCTCGGTCCGGGCGGGCAACCGTCTTCACGCTCCTCGTCCTGACCTGAGGAACATTACGCGTCTATCCCATCCTCCTGTCCAGGCTTGCGCACGCAGGCGGGCTTTCGTGGACGGCCTTCTCGACCGCAGGCGTCCTGGCCGGCAGCAAGCCCCGCTCGCTCCCCCGCTCCCCTCGGGCATCTCGGACGGCGGCCCGGCCGGCCGGTTGACGAGCGTCGCTCCCGCCCCTAAAATGGATACAAATCCATGAAGGCGGACGGACGGCGAGGCCCCCTGAAGACGAGCGTTATCATAGTCATTGCCCTTCTCCTCGTTCCCTGCTTCTTCACCTTGGTGCCGCGCTCTTCGGGCGCGCCGGCCGCCCCGGCCGCGTCCAAGGGAGGACGCAGGAACCTCCTCCTCGTCACGCTCGACACGACGCGGGCGGACCGGCTCGGCTGCTACGGATACGCTCCGGCGGCGACGCCCGCGATCGACGG
>JAFGBC010000245.1 GCA_016933355.1 Candidatus Aminicenantota bacterium | reverse complement strand
TTCCTCCTCTACCTCGGCCGGATCGACCGGAACAAGGGCGTCGACGGGTTGTTCCGCTACTTCCAGGAGTACGTCAAGTGGAAAGGGCGGGAGGTCGACCTCGTCCTGGGCGGAGCCGAGGTCATGCCCGTCCCCAAGCACCCCCGGATCAAGACGCTCGGCTTCCTGGACGACCGGTCCAAGTTCGAGGCGCTCCGGGCCTGCCGGCTCCTGGTCATGCCCTCGGCCTTCGAGAGCCTGTGCATCGTCGTCCTGGAGGCCTGGCGCTCGGGCCGACCCACGCTGATCAACGGGTTGTGCAAGGTCCTGCGCGGCCAGACTCTGCGCAGCGGAGGCGGTCTCTACTACTACAGTTATGCCGAATTCTGCGAGGCGCTGGACTTCATGCTCGACAACCCCGGGATCGCCGACGCGCTGGGCCGGACCGGACGCGACTACCTGGCCCAGAACTTCGAGTGGACCCACGTCATCGCCGGCGTCGAACGCCTGATGGGCCGGACGATCGGCCGGCGCTAGCCGGTCCGCGGCCGCGCCTCAAGCCTTGAGGAACTTCGAGACCGAGGTCAGACTGCCCAGCCATCCGATCACGGCGCCGCCCGCGACGAGCGCCAGCCCTTGGCTGATGGACAGGGCGCGAAAGCTCAGAAGCTCCTGGAGGGCCCCCAGCGAAGACCCCAGATAGAGGGGGAAGGCTTGGATCAGGACGGCCAGGAAGACGAGCGAGACGAGGCCGCCCAGGATGCCCAGGATGGTGCCCTCGATCAAGAAGGGGATGCGGATGAAAGTGTTCGTGCCCCCGACCAGGCGGAGGATCTCGATCTCGTTCTTGCGGGACAGGACGTTGAGCTTGATGACGTTGGAGATGATGAAGAACGAGGCCAGGACCAGGATCCCGCCCAGGAAGAGGCCGATCGCCCGCGTCAGCCGCCCCAGCGAGCGGACCCGTTCGATCCAGTCGCGGTTGTACTGAACGTCCTCGACGCCCGCCGTCGCCGTCATGCTCTGGAGGAAGGCCGCGACGGCGTCGGGCCCGGCCCGGTCGGGCCGCAGCACGGCCTCGATCGAAGCCGGGAACGGATTGGCCTTGAGGTTGGCCAAAACGTCCCGCAGCTCGGGGAAGCTCGCCTGGAAGCGCTCCTTGGCCTCGTCGGCCGTCACCATCCTCAGGGACTCGATGACCGGGGAGCGTCCGGCCTTGTCCCGGATTTCGAGGGCGTCTTTCTCGGGGAGGTCCTTGTTCAGGAACAAGGTCACGACCAGGTTCTCGCCGAGGCGGGCGGCGACCTGCTGGAGGTTGTTGGACAGCGACCAGAAGATGCCCAGGATCAGGAACGATAGGCAGATGATCGTCACCGAGAACAGGTTCCGCACCCGGAACTGCCAGAGGCTGCTCAGGGCGACCCGGACCAGGTAGGTCAGCTTTCGGGCGATGGCAGCGCGTCCTTTCCCAGAAGTTTTCCGGCCTGGAGGAAGAGGATCTTGGACCCGAAGTGCCGGATGAGCTCCTTGTCGTGGGTCCCGATCAGGACGGTCGTCCCCTGCTTGTTGATCTCCCGGAACAGGCTGATGATCTCGAAGGCCAGCTCGGTGTCGAGGTTGCCGGTCGGCTCGTCGGCGAGCAGGATTTTTGGCGCGTTGACGACGGCCCGGGCGATCGCGACCCGCTGCTGCTCGCCGTAGGAGAGGTGGGCGGGCGGGTCGCCCAGCTTGTGCTGGAGGTTGACCATGCGAAGGGCGTTGAAGACGCGGCGGCGGATCTCCTTGGGGGGGACGCCCAGGACCTGGAGGGGGAGGGCGACGTTCTCGAAAACCGGGCGGTGGAAGAGGAGGCGGAAGTCCTGGAAGACGATCCCCATCATCCGGCGCAGCTTGTAAATGCCGTGGTCGGGGATGCGCAGGATGTTGACGCCCTCGATCACGATCTGGCCTTCGGACGGGATGATCTCGCGGAAGATGATCTTGAGCAGGGTCGTCTTGCCCGAGCCGCTCGGCCCGGTCAGGAAGACGAAGTCCCCCTTCTTAACCCGGAGCGAGACGTCGGACAGGGCCCAGTGGGGACGCTGGTACTGATGGCCGATGTGGAAGAGCTCGATCAAGTTGTCGCTGACGAGCATGGCGGCCTCGTCCGCTCGCGCTTAAAGCGTGAACAGATACATAAACCAGCCGAAGAGGAGGCCCCCGCCGACCATGATCGCGAAGACGGCCAGCCCGTAGCGCAGGCGGGCTTTCGGCGTCGGCCGCCGGATGAGGGCCAGGACGACGGCGGCCAGGGCGGCGTAGACGACCATGGACAGCAGGTGGCTCTCGAAGATCATGGCTTCTTCCCCGCTGCGATGTCGAAGGCGTCCAGGGCGACCAGGTAGTTCAGAAGCCCGGCCCCCGCCAGGAAAGCCGTCCCGTACTCGAAGGTCGCCCGCTCCAGGATGCCCTGGCCGAACCCGACCAGACGGGCCAGCCCGAAGACGAGGAGGTTCCCGCCGTCCGCGAAGAAGGCCAGGATGGTCAGCGGGTTCTCGGTCTGGAAGGGGAAGATGCGGCCGTGCATCAGGAGGCCGAGCGCGGTCATGCCCGAGATGCAGACGAAGAAGGCGGCGCCCCGGGCGTACTTCCTCTGGACGATGTGGCCCAGCCCGGGCACGCACCAACCCACAAGGGCGGGGAGGACGGCTCGCGTTTTCATGTTCGGTTGTCCATATTATAGAAAAGGAAGCGGCAAATCAAGTCCGGCAAGGCTCGGGAGAGGATGGCTCGAAGACGCGTTCGCTTTCCCCGGCGAGGAAATCTAGCTCGCTTCGAGCCTCCGCTCCCGATGTGAGGGCTATCGCCATCACATCGGTCCGTGCCCGCTCGGTCTCTCATACGGCCTTTTTCGCCATCCTCCCCTCGCCTTCCGCGCCGCGGGTTTTTTCGCGATGAGAGGCGAGGACGTTCGCAGGATCGCTGCAACCCACTCCCGGACTCCCCTTCCATCTCTGTCCTACGCCGGGTCTTCGGCAAGAAAATATTCAGCGATTTACTTCTTTCTATAGCTGACGGCGAGGCCGCCGCGGCCGTCGATAAACGACGTCTCGAAGTCGGGGCGGAAGGGCCTTCATAATGTCCTCCGTCGGATTCCAACCCTGACTTAACCTATAGACGCAGAGGGCGGCCTCTTCTTCCAGTCGTGTATAATGCTGGGCATGCCGGAGCTGCCCGAAGTCGAGACCGTCGTGCGCGGGCTGAGGGCGCGGATTGAGGGCCGGGTCATCGATCGCGTCCGGGTCCGCTCGCCCCACCTTCTCAGGCAGACGGTCAAGGCGGATTTCGCCGCGTTGAAGGGGAAAGCCGTCCTGCGCGTCCGGAGACGGGGCAAGCTCATTCTGATCGACTGCGGCGGCGGCCGGACGGTCGTCGTTCACCTCAAGATGACCGGGCAGTTTCTGTTCGCGCGGGGCCGCAGCCGGCTTGACAAGCATATCCACGCCGTGTTCGAGTTCCGGGACGAACCGCGCCGCCTCCTGTTCCGCGA
>JAFGBC010000058.1 GCA_016933355.1 Candidatus Aminicenantota bacterium | reverse complement strand
GCCTATATTATAAATGAAAATGATTATCAATAACAACAAGAGGTGAGGTCGTGCCCGGAGGACATCAGTGGCGGCATCGGTTCAGGGAGAATGCCTGCCGATGGACCATGCCCCGCGAGGTCATTCTCGACGTTCTCAGCCGGGCTTCCCGGCATATGAGCGCCAAGGAAATCTACGCGTCCCTATACGCCGCGTGTCCGGGCACCGGGTTGACGACCGTCTATCGCACGTTGGAACTGCTCCAACGGCTGGGGTTCGTTCGTAAATTCGACGCCGGCGACGGCCAGAGCCGCTATGAGCTCAGGGGCGAGGGAACGCAAGACCATCATCATCATCTCATCTGCACCCGGTGCGGCAAAATCATCGATTTTCGGGATTTTATCGAGGAAGAGCTGGAATTGGTCAAAAAAACGGAAGACGCGCTGGCCAAGAAGCACAATTTCCAAATTCTGGACCACAACATCGAATTCCTGGGGTTGTGCGACAAGTGCCGTTGAGTCTTTGACCGAAAAAAATAGAATTAAGGAGGTTCATAACATGCCTGCAGGAGATCGAACGGGACCTTGGGGGCTCGGGCCCAGGACGGGACGAGGCCTCGGTTATTGTGCGGGATTCACGGCGCCCGGGTATATGTCCCCCGGGCCGGGGTTGGGCCTGGGCCGCGGTTTCGGCCTGGGACGGGGCTTCGGTCGCGGCCGTGGGATCGGCCGAGGCCGGTGGTTCGGCCGGCCGTATGGAGCCTACGGCTACGGAGGCTACGGCTACGGAGGCTACGGCGCGGGGCCGTATCCCGGCTATTATCCTTTCGCGGCGCCGGCCGTTCAGCCGCCGACGCGCGAGCAGGAACAGGCCATGCTCGAAGGCCAGGCGAAGATGCTCCAAGACCAGCTTGGCGAGATCGAGGCCCGGCTCAAGGAACTGGAGAACGCGGCCAAGGAGAAAACGCGTGCAAAACAGACATAGGCGGATGTACCAGCTCACCGGCCTGCCGGGCTGGATGCGGTTCGGCTATTCGCCCGGCTGGCAGGGCCGGAGCCCCTCGGGCCTCGGCCCCTGCGCACAATACCTTATGCAGGGGACGTGGCCCACCCCCCAGATGAACTCTATTTGGGGCGGAGGGCAGGTTCCGTCGCCTCCCGGCGAGGGTTTCCCGATGCCGGGATTCGCGACGCCCTATGATCCTTGGGGAGCGGCCGAGCTGACCCCCGAACAGGAGCTGGTTTTTTTAAAGGCCGAAGCGCAGCAGATCCGCGACGCCTTGACGGCGATCGACGAGCGCGTCCAGGCCATGCAGAAAGAGGACGTATGAAGATCGCCGTTACCGCATCATCCCCGAGCTTGGACGGGCCGGTCGACCCCCGTTTCGGCCGCGGCCCCTATTTCCTGATCGTGGATTCGGAGACCTTGGCATTCGAGGCGGTTGAAAACCCCTACGTCGGCGCCTCCGGCGGCGCCGGTATTCAAGCGGCTCAGCTTGTGGCCGAGAAGGGCGTCCAGGCCGTTTTGACCGGGAGCTGCGGTCCGAACGCGTTTCAGACACTGAAAGCCGCCGGGATCAAGGTCATGATCGGCGTTTCCGGGACCGTCCGCGAAGCCGTTCGCGCGTTCGCCGGCGGCGCCGCTTTCACGGAAGCGACGGGGCCCAACGTTCCCAGCCACTTCGGAATGGGGCGGGGCGCCGCGGCCGGCGGCCGGGGGAGGGGAATGGGCGGACCGGCCGCCTCCGGCCCGATCCCGGCTCCGTCTCCGGTCTCCGGCGGGGATGAGCTGGAGTCGCTGAAACAGCAGTCTCTTGACCTTCGCCGCCATCTCGACCGGATTGCCGAGAGGATTGCCGAGCTGGAAAAGAAGAAAACCTGACGGTCCATCCATCAACGCAGGAGCGCAGGTTCGTTAACAACCGAATCAAGAAAGGTGCTGTAGATGAAGATCGCAGTTTCCACGGACCAAGGGTACGTGTCCGCTCATTTCGGGCGCTGCCCTTCCTATACTATCGTTGAGATCGAGGACGGCCGTATCGTCGGACGTCAGGAGATTTCGAACCCCGGGCACCAGCCCGGCTTCCTTCCCCGGTTTCTGTCGGAGAGGGGAGTCGGCGTCATCATCGCCGGGGGGATGGGGCCCCGGGCGCAGGATCTCTTTTCCGAAAAGAACATCCAGACGATCATCGGCGTCCAAGGTCCCGTCGACGAGGTCGTTCAGAAATTCCTCCGCCGGGAGCTCGAATCCGGGCAGGATCTGTGCGATCACGGGCATCGTCCCGGCGAGCCCGGCCGCCACGACGGACCGTCCGGGACGGCGGCTTCCCGCGGGCTGCCGGCAGGGACGATCGCCGTCAGCGCCGCGGGTCCGGACCTGGACGCCGCGATCGACCCCAGCTTCGGCCGGGCGGCCTACTTCCTGGTCGTCGACCCGGAGACGCTCGCCTTCAAAGCCCTGGCCAATCCCCATGCCCAGGCCGGACACGGCGCCGGCATCCAGTCCGCCCAGCTCGTCGCGGACCAGGGCGTCGGCGCGGTCGTGACCGGCCAGGTCGGGCCGAACGCCGGGCGGGTCCTGGAATCGGCCGGCATCCGGGTCCTCGCCACGGACGCCGTCTCGGTCCGGGACGCCCTGGCGCGGCTGAAAGGATGACCGTCCGTGGCTTCCGTTGAAGACGGCGTCAAGCTGGAAAAAACGCTGTCCCGGATCAAGAACCGCATCCTGGTCTTCAGCGGCAAGGGCGGCGTCGGAAAGAGCACGGTGGCGGCGAACCTGGCTTTAGGACTCTCGCGGCGCGGGCTGAAGGTCGGCGCCCTCGATGTCGACATCCACGGCCCCAACCTCGCCAAGATGCTGGGCGTTGAGGACCGGAAGATGGAGGTCACGCCCGAGGGCATCGCCCCCGTCCTCGTCGGCGAGCGCCTCAAGCTCGTCTCGATGTCGTTCCTCCTCGAGCACCCGGACCTGCCCGTCATCTGGCGCGGCCCGATGAAGATGAAGATCATCCAGCAGTTTCTGTCCGAGGCGGACTGGGGCGATCTCGACTGGCTGGTTATCGATTCCCCGCCGGGCACGGGCGACGAGCCGCTCTCGGTCGCCCAGCTCATCCCGGCCACCGGCGCCGTCGTCGTGACGACGCCCCAGGACGTGGCCGTCATGGATTCGCGCAAGGCCGTCCTGTTCGCCAAGAAGCTCAACCTCAAGATCCTGGGCATCATCGAGAACATGAGCGGTTTGATCTGTCCCCACTGCGGCCGGCGGATCGACCTGTTCAAGACCGGCGGGGGCGAGCGGGCGGCGGCCGAGCTGGACGTCCCGTTTTTAGGGCGGATTCCGATCGATCCCCAGATCGTTGTTTCGGGGGACGCCGGGACGCCGTTCGCCGGCCATCGCGAGGATTCGGAGGCCGGACGGGCCTTCAAGGAGATCGTGGACAAGATCCTGGGCGCCGCCGCCTGAATCGTTCGCAATGAGACGCGCATGAAGAGGATCGGCATCATCATCTGTGGACGCTATCAAACCTGCGGCGGCGGGAAATGCCTGCGGGCTCTCCGCGAGCGCGTCGGCGGCTTCGCCCGCTATGCCAAGGACGAACCGGTCGAGCTCGTCGGATACGCCTATTGCGGGGGCTGCCCCGGCGGCAACGTCGAATACGTCCCGGAGGAGATGAAGAAGAACGGCGCCGAGGTCATCCATCTGGCCACGGGACTGGTCGTCGGCTACCCGCCCTGCCCGCGCATCCGCGCCTTCAAAGAGTTCATCGAGACGCGCTACGGCTTGACCGTGGTGGTCGGAACCCACCCCATTCCCCTCAAGTACTTGGACGTCCACAAGCGCCTGCCCTTCTGGAAAAGCTCGAACATGGAGGCGCTGGCGGGCGAGCTGATGAAGGAAGACCCGAAGATCATGGAATCCTACAATTAATGTTAAAGGAGAGTGAGATGCCAGGACGAGGTCAAGGGCGAGGTTTGGGGCGGGGGCAGGGGCGAGGACAAGGATTAGGACAGGGGCGAGGGCAGGGCCTCGGTCGCGGCGGCGGTCTCGGCCGGATGGGCGGCCAAGGGCTCGGCGTCGGCGGCGAGTGCGTCTGCCCCTCCTGCGGGACTCGCGTTCCTCATGCACAGGGCTTGCCTTGCACCGAGAGGGCGTGTCCGAAGTGCGGGACAAAAATGACGCGAGCCGTCTGACCGGTTGCCGATGCCCCTCTACGAATACAAGTGTCGCGATTGCGGCGCCGTGACCGAATTCCTGATCAGGGGCGGCGGTGCCGGTTTTGCGCCGTCCTGCTCCCGCTGCCGGAGCGCGAATATGGACAAGCTGGTGTCTGCGCCGGCGGGCGTCCGCATCGGGACATCCCCCGCCATGGGGGCGACCTGCTGCGGAAGGGACGAGCGTTGCGCCGCGCCGCCCTGTTCCTCGGGCGGGACCTGCCGGCGGGATTAGGGCGGGATCGACGTGGTCATCGCCGTCGCCAGCGGAAAGGGCGGTACGGGCAAGACGACGGTTGCCGTCAATTTGGCGCTGGCGCTCCGGGACGAACGTCCGGTTCAATTCCTGGACTGCGACGTCGAAGAGCCGAACGCCCATTTCTTCCTCAAGCCCGCGATCGAGGAGAGCCGTGAGGTGTTCAAGCTCATCCCCGAGGTCGACGAACGCCGCTGCACGTATTGCGGCACCTGCGCCCGGGTCTGCGCCTATCACGCCCTGGCCGTCGTCAAGGACACCGTCCTCGTCTTCCCTGAGCTCTGCCACGGTTGCGGCGCCTGCAGCCTTCTCTGTCCCGAAAAGGCGATCCGCGAGGTCGGCCGCAGAATCGGCGTTATGGAGTCTGGCCGGGCCGGTGCGATGACTTTTCTCCAGGGCCGGCTCGATATCGGCCAGGCCATGTCGCCGCCGCTGATCCGGGCGCTCAAAGAGCGCCTGGACCCGGGCCGGACCGTCATCATCGACGCTCCGCCAGGGACGAGCTGTCCGGTGATCGAATCGATCAAGCGTAGCGACGTCGCCATCCTCGTGACCGAGCCGACGCCGTTCGGCCTCCACGACTTGGAACTCGCCGCGGCCGCCGTCAAGACGATGGGCATCCCGAGGGGCGTCGTCATCAACCGCGCCGCCCCGGGCGACGGCCGGACGAAGATCCTGGACTTCTGCGCCGCCGAGGGCATCCCGGTCATTTTGATCATTCCCTTCGAGCGCCGGATCGCCGAGGCCTACTCGCGGGGCGAGTCCCTGATCGACGCGATCCCGGCCTATCGTGAAACCTTTTTGAAATTCTTCGAGACCATTGGGATGCTCGGCGCATGAAACAAATCGTCGTCATCAGCGGAAAAGGCGGCACGGGCAAGACGGTTCTGACGGCGTGCTTCGCCGCGCTCTCCCGAAACGCCGCCCTGGCCGACCTCGACGTCGACGCGTCCAACCTCCATCTTCTGCTCCAGCCCGAGATCCTGGAGAGGCGCGAATTCCGCAGCGGGCAGAAAGCGCGGGTC
>JAFGBC010000244.1 GCA_016933355.1 Candidatus Aminicenantota bacterium | reverse complement strand
TTTTCCACTGCGTCCAACTGACCAGGAGCGAGGCCGTCCGTCCCCCGGCGGCGCGGAGGATAAGCCATGCATTGTCCTCGACCGGCATCGGCCAGCCGGATGTGCGAATCTGCCCGAAGACCTCCCCGATCTCACCTAGAAACCAGCGGGAGAGGTCGACGACGTGGACGCCCTGGTCGATCAGCACGCCGCCCCCGGCCAGCTTGGGATCGGCCCGCCATTCGTTCTCGTAGCCGGGCCGGCCGCCGTGCCCGTAAACGCCTCGGATATGATACAGGGGCCCTAAGCGGCCGGATTCGACCAGCGCCTTCGCCGTGCGCAGGGCCGGATGGTAACGATGGTTGAACCCGGTTTTCAGGACCCGGCGCGCTTCGGCGGCCGCCAGGTTCAGCCGCGCGGCTTCTTCGGCGGTTCTCCCCAAAGGTTTCTCGCACAGCACGTGGCATCCCCGCTCCAGGGCGGCCGCGGCGATCTCCGTGTTCAGCTTGTTGGGTGCGGCGGCTATGACCGCCTCGAGACCCGGCGTCTCCAAGGCTGTCCGCCAATCGTCATAGGCGCGCGCGCCAGTCGCGGCCGCCAGCGCCGCGGCCCGGCCGGGATCGCTATCGCAGACCGCGACCAGCCAGCCGGCCTGTCCGCACGATTTCAGGGATTCGGCCCGTTTGCGGCCGGCGAGACCGGCGCCGACGATCGCCGTCCTGATCACGGCCGTCCTTTCCGGAACTGACGTCCGTCGATCCGGCGCAAGACGTAAAGATCTCCATCCGGCGCCGCCGTCCCTTTCGCCCAGTCCCGCCAGGGATCCCAAACGGCGCTGATCGTCTTGCCGCTGAGCCCGTCAGCGGCCGGGGACGCCAGGAAGGAGACGAGCTCGGCCGCGGCCCGGGCCGAATCGAAGCCCGTCCGCTCCTTGGCCCGAACCCTCTCGTATTCGCTTCCGACCCGCTCCCGGGGGGTGGCCAGGATCTCCTCGGCCAGGCGCGTCCGGACGGCCCCCGGGGACACAGCGTAAACACGGATGCCGCTGGCCCGGAGCTCGTCGGCGAGCACCTCGGTCAGGCGGACGATCCCCGCCTTGGCCGCGGCGTAGGCGGAAAAACATGGCCGCGACGACATCGCTCCGCCGCCCGAAAAGTTGATGATCCGGCCCCGGCCCGCGGCGATCATGCCCGGAAGGACCGCGCGGCAACAGAACGCCGTCCCGACTAGGTTGACGTCGATATTCTCCTTCCAGCGCGCCATGTCGGCGTCGGCGAAGGCGCCGATCGGAGTCTGGACGCCGGCGGCGTTGACGAGGACGTCGACCGCTCCCGTCAGCCGCTCAGCTTTCCGGACGATCCTGGCGATGTCCGCCCTGCGCGAGACGTCTCCGACGACGCCCAGAACCGGCCCCTTCCGTCCCAACTCGCCGGCGGCGGCCCGGACTTCGGACGCCGTGCGGGCGGCGACGACGATCGCGGCCCCTTCCTCGAGGAATTTCTCGGCGACCGCCCGGCCGATCCCCCGGCTGCCGCCCGTGATCAGGACGACGCGGGACGCGAGCCCGCTCATCTCGTCCCTCCGCCCAAATCGGCGATCAGCTTGGTCCCTTCGAACTCGAAGCGGTAGCGCATCTCGCGCAGGCCGAGGCCGGCCATGGCTGCCCGCAGCCTCTTATGGCCCCGTTCGCAATAGAAGAGGAAAAACCCGCCGCCGCCGGCTCCCGAGATCTTCCCGCCCGAGGCTCCGTTGGCCTTGGCCGCGGCGTAGATACGGTCGAACCAGGCGTTGCTGATGCCGGGCGCCAGCCTTTTCTTGCGGGTCCAGTGCTCGTCGAACAACAGGCCGATCCGCCTCAGGTCGCCTCGCTCCAGGGCCTCCAAGACGCCGAGCCCTATCTCCTTGATCCGGTCCAGATTCCCAACGACGTCGCACCGTCCCGCCCGGGCGGCCCGTCCCTGCGTCCGTAGGATTTTGTCCGCGCTCCGCGAGGTCCGCGTGTAGAACGCCAGAAGATTCCGGTTGAAGTCCTCCAGGGTCGCGCCGTCGACTCGCGCGTTCCGCAGCGAGACCGTCCCGTCCGGGGCGATCTCCAACACCCGGATCCCGCCGAAGGCGGCCATATACTGGTCCTGTTTGCCGATGGGCTTGGCGAGCCGGCCGATCTCGAGCTCGCAGGCCCGTTCGGCCAGCGTCTGGAGCGGCACGTATTCGCGCTTCAGGCGGGACAGGGCGTGGAGCAGGCCGACGGCGTAGCAGCTCGAGGAGCCGAGGCCCGTCCCGGCCGGGACGTCGGCCATGGAGACGATTTCCAGGGCGTTTTCGATCCCCATCATGGCCATGGCCTCCCGGGCGATGTCATGCCGCACTTGGTCGCGCCGCTCGACCGTCTCCGACAGGGCGTACTTGATCCGGATCAGGTCGTCCACGATGGGCCTGTTGACGTTGATGTACAGATACTTGTCGATCCCCGCCGCCAGGATGAAACCGCCCCGCTTTTCATAGTAAGCGGGGAGGTCGGTCCCGCCTCCGCCCAGGGTGAAGCGGAACGGCGTTCGGGTGATGATCATGGCGATTCCCGCCCCGCTCGCGTCGCCGTCCGGAGCAAGTCGGGCGTATCGACGGCGACGACCGGGCCCTTGAGGACGTAGGCGAGGAGAGGCTCCCCCCGCTCCAGGAGAAGGGGAAAAACATCCCGGCCGAAGTCGGCGAAGCCGGGCTCCAGATACTCGAACAGGCGCGGGCGGAAGTGATAGATGCCGGCGTTGACCCAGCGGCTGAAAGCCGCCGCCGGCTCCGGCTTTTCGAGAAAGCGTGCGATCCGTCCCTGCGGGCCGATGTCCAAAATCCCCGAGCCGGAGACATCGTCCTTCTCGACGACTGCGATAACTCCCAGGGCGTCGCGGTCGGCCGCGAAGCGGACCAGGTCCGCGTAATCGGCCTCGACCGTGTTGTCGGCGTAGACGACGAGGAACGGCTCGCCGGACAGGTCCCGCTCGAGGTTCTTGACGGCGCCGGCCGTTCCCAGGAGCTCGGGCTCGAAGGCGTAGCGGACGCGCAGGCCCCAGCGCGACCCGTCCCCGACCCGGCCGCGGATCAGGTCGGGCCGATGATGGAGGTTGATGAATACGTCCTCGATCCCCGCGGCCCGCAGATGCTCGAGGTGGCGTTCGAGCGGGGCCTTCCCGGCGACGGGGATCAGGACCTTAGGCTGGGCGTCCGTCCAGGGCTTCAGCCGCGTTCCCCGTCCGGCCGCCAGCAGAACCACTTTCATCTCAAATCCTTCCGGCCGCCATTTCCCGCTCGAGGTATTCGATCGACCGCCGCAGGCCCGCCCGCAAGTCGGTCCGCGGCGCCCAGCCCAGCTCTCGGGCCCGCCCGATGTCGGCCAGCGTGATGTCCGCTTCGCCAGGCAGGTCGGGCCGATAGAGGGGCTCGGGCCGCTTGTCCATCAGCTCGCCGACAAGGTCGAGGATCTCGCGCACCGAGGAGTTGACGCCCGAGCCGAGGTTGAAGGTCCGGTTGTCCGTCCGGGGATCGCTCAGGCAGAGAAGGTGGAAATCGACGGCGTCGTCCA
>JAFGBC010000057.1 GCA_016933355.1 Candidatus Aminicenantota bacterium | reverse complement strand
GCGGCTATTACGGCCTTGAGGAGTATGTCGAGGAGGCGAAGCGGCTGGGCATCCGCATCCTCGGCCCCGACGCGAACCGCAGCCGGGGGGGGTTCGAGGTCGAAGACGGCGCGATCCGGGTCGGCCTGGGCGCGATCAAGGGCCTCGCCCTCAAGACGGTCGCGGCCGTCCTCGGCGAGCGGGACGGCGGCGGCCCCTTCGTCTCGGTCGAGGACTTTCTGGCGCGGGTCCGGCCGGGCCGGGCCGAGCTGCTGGCCCTCGTCCGGGCCGGCGTCTTCGACGCCCTCGAGCCGCGCCGGACGCGGCAGATCCTCCGCTACGTCCAGGGTCTCGAGGACATGACGGATGTCGCCGACCTCGACGAGCGCGAGAAGGAGCGGATGCGGGCCGAGGCGCTGGGGTTCAGTCCCGGCGCCGACCCCCTCGCGTTCTACGAGGGGAAGCGGCCCGAGCTCCGCATCCGGGACCTGGCGGGACGGGTCGGCCGGACGGCCGAGCTCGTCGTCCGGGTCGTCGACGCCCGCGAACGGCGGGCCGGCGGCGGCCGCGCCTTGCGCTATTTCTATCTGTTCGAGGACGAGACCGGCCTCCTCGAGGGGGTGGGGGAGCGCCGGGTCCTCGCCTCCGGGACGCCGCCGGTCTGCTGCCTGCGCGGCGAAGTCCGCGCCGACGGCGCCGGGCGGGTCAAGATCCTCGACTGCGCCTTTCTCCGCTCTTTTTGAGCCTCCGCGGGAGCCTAGACGACGATCTCCTTGGGAATGGGCCGCGAGTTGTAATGGGAGGCCATGGACCGCGAGTAGCCGCCCGCGTGGAGGACGGCCAGGATGTCGCCCCGCCGCGGCATCGGCAGAGGCCGATCCTTGCCGAAGACGTCGCCCGTCTCGCAAAGATGCCCGGCGATGGTGACCCGGACCGACGCCGCGCTCGCGACGCGGGAGGCGTTGATGATCTCGTGATGAGCCTGGTCGTAGACGGCGGGACGCGGCACCGAGTTGAACGTGCCGGCATTGACGCAGGCGATGATGTTCCCGTAGCTCCGCTTGACGTAGACGACGCGGAGGAGCAGGACGCCGGCGTCGGCGACCAGCGCTTTGCCCGGCTCCACGGCGACGGCCCGGATCGAGAGGCGGGCCAGGGCGACGCTCCGCAGGATGTGGCGGACGTAGGCGTCGGTCGGGAACAGGCCTTGGGTCCGGTGAAAGCGCGGGCCGAAGCCGCCCCCGAAGTCCAGGAACTCGAGGCGCAGCCCGCCCCGCTCGAGCGCGGCCGCCTTGGCGACCATGCGGCGGACCGCCTCCTTGACGGCGGGGAAGTCTTCTTTGACCCAGCCCGAGCCGAGGTGCTGGTGAAGGCCGACCGGGACGAAGCCGGAACGGACGGCTTGCCGGAAGGCCCGCACGACCTTCGCGTCCTCGACGCCGAATTTGACCGGCGTTCCGTCGGCGGCGCGGGCGCCCGCGGTCACGGCCCGCGGCGTGAAGCCGCGGCCGACGCCGGGATTCCAACGAACCGAAACGCGGATGCGCCGCTTGGGGAACCAGCGGTCGCGGACCTCTTTCATCAGCTCGATCTGCTCCAGGGCATCGATGTTGACCGTGAGGCCCTCGTGCCCGAAGACGGCTTTGAGATCCTCTTCGGAGACGCTGGTGCCCGTGTACAGGATTCGGCCGGCCGGGAATCCGGCCTCGAGGGCGGCCCGGACCTCGGCCGGCGAGACGGCGTCCAGCCAGGCTCCCTTCCCCTCGAGCAGGCGCAGGATGCGCGGGTGCGAGTTGGCTTTCGCCGCGTAGGAGACGCGGGACTCGAGGCCCGGCCCGGCTTCAGCGAGCAGGCCGCGGATCGTTTTGTAGTTCGCGAGGATCCGCGACCGGCCGTAGACGTAGAGCGGCGTCCCGTGCCGCTCGGCGATCGCCGTCGCCCGGCGGCCGGCGATCAGGAGCGCGTTGCGCTCGACTTGCAGGAAGTCGTTGGCCCACCACATCGTGTATGATCTCCTTATGAATGGAACGTATGAAATGAGGGATATGATAAAAAAATGAATTCATGGGCGGGACTTCTCGTCGAAGAGGTCGAACTGTCCGTCACGGATCTTTTTGACGATCTCCTTGAGGACCGGGTAGGTCTCGAGGAGGAGGGCGGGGATGTCGAGCGTGTCCCCGCTGATCATGTTCTTGATCTGGAGCGCGTTGGCCATGGCCTGGCCCCGGTAGTGGTTGTTGGTGATGACGAAGACGCGGCCGCTGGCCCGGCCCAGGGCCTTGATGCGTTCGATCCAGTCCGCGAGCTCGTCTCTGCCGTAGAGGTAGTTGTAACGGTCGTCGCGGCCGGCGTCTTTGCGGAACCAGTCTTTGACGTTCCGGCCGTGGAGGCGAACGTAGGCGAATGCGGGCGTCGTGGCCACGGCGCCGGGCGGGATCGAGTCGGCGAAGAGCGGCTGGTCGATGTTACAGACGGCCGCTCCTCGGTCGCGCAGGAGGTCGTAGAAGGCGGGCTCCTGCCACGAGGCGTGGCGGACCTCGACGGCCAAGGGATAATCGGAAAAGGCGGCGAGCACGGCCGCCAGATAGTCTTCGTTGGCCTGGGTCCGGCGGAAGGACCAGGGAAACTGGAGGAGGAGGGCGGCCAGCCGGCGGGCGGCCACGAGGGGCGCGATCCCGCGCTTGAAGTCGTCGACGTCCCGCGGGCCGGACTCTCCGCGCTCGTGGCTGAAGACGCGGTGAAGCTTGACGGCCAGCAGGAAATCGGGGAACGGCGCGAGCTTCTTGACCCAGGCCAGGCTCAGGGCGGCCGAGGGCGGACGGTAGAACGTGCTGTTGACCTCGACGATATCGATGTAGGCGGCCAGGAAGGCGAGCGGGTGGAAGCCTCGTCCTTTGGACGGGGGGTAGACAACGCCCTCCCAGTCCTCATAGCTCCAGCCGGCCGTGCCGACGAAATACCTGGCCATCGATGTCCTATTGTATCAAAAACGAAGGTCCGGGGTATATGCGAAAGAAGAAACGCTGTACAATCCCGGGGGGACGATGGCCGCGGTTTGAGGAGGACGCGATGGACTTCCGAGCCGGCGTCGAGAGCGCCTACGATCGCATCAAGGACGACATCCTGAGGACCGAGCTCGCGCCGGAGCCCGGGCTGAGCCGCCGGGCCGGACGCGACGTCTTGATCAAATGGGAGAGCCGGCAGCGGACGGGCTCGTTCAAGATCCGCGGCGCCCTGAACAAGATCCGCTCGCTTCGCGACGCGCCGCCCGACGCCGTTCTCGTCTCGGCCTCGACCGGAAACCACGGCTTGGCCATGGCTTGGGCGTCGGAGAGGGAATCGCGCCGACTCGTCCTCTTTCTTCCCGCGACGGTCGCTCCGCACAAGCTCGCCCGGCTGCGGGGTTTTCCCGCCCTCCTCGAGCGGCGCGGGGCGAGCTGCGAGGAGTCCGAAATCCTGGCCCGGCGCTGGGCCGCCGCGACGGGCGGGATCTTCGTCTCGCCCTACAACGACCCCGACGTCGTCTTCGGCCAGGGGACGATCGGCCTCGAGATCGCGGCCGACGCTCCGGCCCTGGCCCACGTCGTCGTCCCGGTCGGGGGCGGCGGCTTGGCGGCCGGCATCGCCGGCTTTCTCAAGGCGGTCCGGCCGGGCGTCCGCATCCACGGCGTCGAGCCCGCCGCGTCGGCCTTCATGGCGGCGTCCGTCCGGGCCGGCCGGATCGTCTCCTTTCCGGAGGGCCCCAGCGCGGCCGACGCGGTGGCGGGCGGGATCGAGCCGGGATCGATCACGTTCGACCTGTGCCGGTCGCTCGTCGACGACTGGATCGCGGTGGGCGAAGACGCCCTGCGCGAGGCGGTCGTCCTCCTCGACGGCCTCGGCCGCGGACCGGTCGAGCCGGCCGGCGCGCTGGCCCTGGCCGGCCTGCGGGCCGCGCCCGACCGCTTCGGGTCCGGTCCGGTCGCGCTCATCGTCAGCGGCGGGAACACGGCCGGGCGGCCGGCCGTCCCCGCGACCTGAGCGGCGCCGAAAGAGATTGCCCCCGGACGCGGTTTTACTTATGATGGAGACGGCGCGGCGCGAACATGAACCCAGGCAGAATTCTCCCCGTCCTGACGACGGCCCTGGCGGCCCTGGCCGCCTGCCGTCGGGCGGAGCCTCCGCCGCCCCTCCCGGACGGACAGCCCCTCTACGCCATCGGCATCTTCCAGTACACGGATGCGCCGACCCTCACGGAAGTCCGGACCGGACTCCTGCGCGCGCTCGACGAGGCCGGGCTCAAGGACGGCGTTAACGTCCGGCTCGATGTCCGGTCGGCGGGGGGCGACGTGGCCTCGGCCCAACGGATCGCGCAGGAGTTCGCGGCGGCCCGCTACGACCTCGTCGTCCCGCTCTCGACCCAATGCCTTCAGGCCGCCTTGATCGCCCTGCCGACGACGACGCCGCTCGTCTTCGCGTCGGTCGCCAACCCCTATATTCTCGGGGCGGGGCGGACGCCGACCGATCATCTGAGTCATGTCACCGGCGTCGTCTCGACCGGTCCGGTCCGGCAGATGATCGCGTTCATCCGCGAGGTCCTGCCCCGGGCGCGGCGGGTCGGGACGCTCTGGACGCCGTCCGAGATCAACTCCGAATACTATTTAGAGCTCGCGCGCGAAGCCGCCGCCGCCGCCGCCCTCGACCTGGAGAGCGTCCCGGTGACCAACGCCGGAGAAATACCGACGGCGGTCCAGCGCGTCCTCAACCGGAAAGTCGACGCCCTCTTTCCGATCTCCGACAACACGCTCAACTCGTCCTTCGCCGTCCTGGGCAGGGCCGCCGACGAAGCCCGCCTTCCCCTCTTCGGCGGGTTCGTCCTTTCGACCGGACTGGGCGCCTGCGCGGCGATGGGGTTCAACTTCACGGACATGGGCTACAAAGCGGGCCGGATCGTCCTGCGCGTCAAGGCCGGCGAGAGCCCCGGCCGCATCCCCTTTCAGTCGATGGAGAGCGTCAAGCTCTTCCTCAACGTCAAGGCGGCCGAGCGCCAGGGGCTCGTCTTCTCGCCCGACATCCTTCGCAAGGCGGACCAGGTCGTTTCCGAATCGCGTCCCTGAGCCGAACCCTTCCGGGCCCGGCCGTCATCCTGACCGACCGGCGTCGAGCAGAAGACGTCCGCGCCCGACCGGCCGGGCGTCCCGGATCGCGCCTCGGGTCAGCCGCGCGGCCCGGCCGCAGGCGGCGTCCAGCGGCGCGCCGGCCGCCAGCTCGGCGAGCAGGACGGAGGAGAAATAGCAGCCCGTGCCGTGGACGCGTCCGGCCAGGCGGCGCGAGGGGTAGAGGCGCGTCCGGGCGCCGTCGAACAGGACGTCGACGGGATCGCCGTCGAGATGTCCGCCCTTGACCAGGCAGGGCGCGCTCAGGGCATCGGACAGCCGGCGGGCGGCCTCCGCCATGTCTTCGACCGAGGCGATCCTGACGCCGGCCAGGCGCGCCGCTTCGTCGATGTTCGGGGTGAGCACGGACAGGCGGCCGCGAAACGCGCGCAGATACCCGGCCAAGGCGGCGGAGGACAGGAGGGGCGCTCCGGAACTGGAGCGCAAGACGGGGTCGACGACGCGGGGACGGCCGGCTACTTGGTCCAGGATCCGGGCCGCGGCCTTGACGTTGGCCGCCGTCGCCAGCATCCCGACCTTGACGCCGGCGATGCGGACGTCTTCGGCCAGCGCCCGGTACTGGGACAGGACGAAGCGGGCGGGGAGGGGCCGGACGGCGAGGACGCCCCGCGTGTTCTGGACGGTCAGACCGGTTAGGACGGCCGCGCCGCGGAAGCCGCGCGCCCGGAAGACGCCGAGGTCGAGCAAGACGCCGGCGCCGCCGCTGGG
>JAFGBC010000243.1 GCA_016933355.1 Candidatus Aminicenantota bacterium | reverse complement strand
TTACAAAAAACTCGATCCTACTTCGGTAACATCTTTGATGATGCAATGACTACCGCTTCGGTAACACGGTTATATGAGTTGACACGGATTCCCGGCGAGAGGGACATCGGCCGCGGCCTCCGCTCCGGAGGGGCGGCGGCCGCCGGGCGATCCGCGCCGTTTGAGAAGGCGCGGCACCTATGCTATAAAGAAGCGTCATGGGCTTCAAGCGGGTCGTCGCCGTCCGGTCCTGGGGGTCGGTTTCCGCGCTGGGCTGCGACGAGGTCCGCGTCCTCGAAAGCTACAAGGACAAGAAGAGCTGCGCCGCGCCCCGGACCTTCGAAGGCGCCGTCCGTCCCGTCGTTCCGCTCGGCCCCGAGGGCGAATCGCTCCTCCGGGACGTCATCGCCCGTCATCCCAAGGCCAAGAAATTCGACCGCTCGGTCCTGATGGCGATCGCGGCTTCCGAATCCGCCTTCCGGGCCAGCGGCTGGGAGGCGGTCAAGGACGGTCTTCAGATCGGCGTCAACATCGGCTCGTCGCGCGGGGCCACCGGATACTGGGAGGACGCCCACCGGGAGTTCCTCCGCGAACCCGGCCGGCGGATTCCGATCCTGACGTCGCCGTTGACGACGCTGGGCCACCTCTCGAGCGCCGTGGCCGGAGTCCTCGTCCTCGAGGGCCCGATCATCTCGTCCTCGATGACCTGCAGCACGGCCTCCCAGGCCGTCTTCAACGCCGCCGCCTGGCTCAGGGCGGGCATGGCCGACCGCTTCCTGGCCGGAGGCAGCGAGGCGCCCCTGACGGCCTTCACGCTGGCCCACCTCGACGCCCTGGGCATCTACGCGAACAAGGCCGACGATCCTTATCCCTCGCGGCCCCTGGCCGATCCGCCCGAGGACAATACCATGATCCTGGGCGAAGGCGCTTGCGTCTTCGCCTTGGAAGCCGTGCTTCCGCGCCGGGCGGCGAAAGCCGGCCTCGCCGGAGTCATCGAGAGCATCGGCTACGGCTTCGAGCGGATTCCCTCGCCGGTCGGGCTGACGCCCGAGGGAGACGCCCTGCGCAAGGCCATGGCCATGGCGCTCGGCGGCTGTCTGACGGACGCCCCGGTCGACCTCATCATCCTGCACGCGCCCGGAACGCTTCAAGGCGACGAGGCCGAGCTCGCGGCCGTCCGGGCGGCCTTCGGGAACGAGGTCCCCGACCTTTACGCCAACAAATGGAAGGTCGGTCATACCTTCGGCGCTTCGGCGGCTTTCAGCTTGGAGCTGGCCCTCCTCGTCCTCCGCCACCAGCTCGTCCTGAACCTGCCCTACCCGAACCGGGCCCGGAACCGGGGCCGGATCGTCAAGAAGGTCATGGTCAACGCGGCCGGGTTCGGCGGCAACGCCGCTTCCCTCGTCGTTTCCTCGCCCGACCTGTTTTCTTGACCGGGGTTGCGACGGTCCTTCGGCCCCGAAACGGACCTCTTGTTTTTTTTCCCGTTTTTTGGTATGTTATCGCATCGTTCGGCAAACACCAAGGAGACATATCCCGTTGAGACATTACGGCGACGTCGACAGCAAATTCCGCTTTGTCATCCTGGCCTCCAAGCGGGCCAAGCAGCTCCTCAAGGGCGCCAAGCCCAAGATCAAGCTGAAGTCCACCAACCCGATCCGGATCGCCCAGATGGAGCTCCAGGAAGGCGTCATCGAGTATGATATCGTCGCGGACCTCAAGGAGGAAACCCCCGCGATCGAAGAGCAGGTCTTCCTCGGCGACGACCTGGGCGGCGAGATCGAGGCCGTGGGCGTCGGCGGCGAATTAGACGCGAGCGAGGACGGCGCCGAGGCGGGGGACAAGGACGAAGGGGACGACGAAGAGGGCGAGTCGGACGTCGAGGCCGAGTCCGAGGACGAAGACGTCTAGGCTTTCCGCGCGGCCGCTTCGGCCAGCAGCGTGAGATAGCTCGAACGGATGAAGTCGGCCGGCCCGTAGCCCAGGGCCCGGGCGACCTTGACGATATCGCTCCGCTTCCCCTCCAGCTCGAGGAAACGCCCGATGGTCAACTCGTCGAGACAGATCGTCAGGCGGCCGAGCCGGAAGACCGTTCGGAACTTTCCGTAGCGGGCGGTCTGCCGGAGCCCCAGCGAGCGGAGGATCTTGCGGAGGGCGGCGGCCGAACGGACCTCGGACTCGTGCTCCGTGCGGACCTTGAAGCGGCGCGACCGCTGGGGCTGGCCCTTGAAGGTCAGGAAGCACTTCTTCCCGACGACCCGGACGCGAAGCGCTTCCTGCCGCCGGCGCAGGTCACCGGACGAAAAATCGTAGAGGACGTTGTCCTCGCGCCGGCGGGGGTGGACGGGGACGGCGCCCAGCTCGCGCAGCTTGGCGGCCAGGGCCTCGGCGTCCGCGATGCGGACCTTGATCTCGACCTCGGTCACGGCCGTCCCCCTTCCCTCAATGCGTCCTGTTCGCGATGAGCGTCGCCAGCCCGCGCAGGCTCTCCGCGTGAGCCGAAGCCGGAAGCGCGTCGAGGCAGGCCAGCGCGTCCTTCGTCTCCCGGACGGCCCGCCGGCGGGCCTCGGCGAGGGCGCCGTTGCCGGTCACGAAGGCTAAGATCTCGTCCATCGCGGCCGGGGAAAGCGCCTCGGTCCGGAGGAGGGATGCGATCCGCTCCCGGCCGGCCGGTTCGGCGCGGCGCAGGGCCGCGATCAGGGGCAGGGTGATCCGGCCTTCCCTGAGGTCGCTCAGGACGGGCTTGCCCAGCTCGCCGGGGCTTCCGGTGAAATCGAGCAGGTCGTCGACGATCTGGAAGGCCGTGCCGACGCCCGCGCCGAAGCGGCTCAGGGCATCGATGGATCCCGGCGCCAGCCCGCCCAGGATGCCTCCGATCGAACAGCCGGCCGCGAACAGAGCCGCCGTTTTCTTGGCGACGATCTCAAGATAGATATCTTCCGAGGTCGTCGGGTCGCGGCTGTAGGCGCATTCCATCAGGACGCCCTCAATCATGTGCGACGCGGCGCGGGCCAAGCTGCGGACGATGCGGTCGTCCTTGAAGTCGAGGGCCAGTCGGAAGGCCTTGAGGTAGAGGAAATCTCCGAGCAGGACGGAGAGGCGCAAGCCCCAGCGATGGTGAGGGGTGGCCTGCCCCCTGCGCAGGTCCGCGCCGTCGATGATGTCGTCGTGGATCAGGCTCGCGGCGTGGATGACCTCGACCACGGCCGAAAGCGCGACATGGTCTTCGCCGCGGTAGCCGGAGGCCCGGGCGCAAAGGATGAGTAAGGCCGGCCGCAGACGCTTGCCCGAGCCGCGGACGACATAGCCGGCGGCCTCCCGGATGAGAGGCGGGGAGCCGTCCGCGAGGCGCTCGAGCGCGACGTCGACCCGGTCGAGGTCGGCCTGGATCGGAGCGTACTGGGCGCGAAGGTCGGCATCGGGAGAAAAGAACGGGCGCGAAGCCGGATACGGAGGAGAGGGAACGTCGGTCATGGCGGGGCTTATGTTAGCACCCGGTCCGGCTTTTTTCAAACCCGAACAGGCCGCAGTAGGTCCGGGTGGTCGCGTCGGCCAACTCTTCGAAGGGGACGTTCCGCAGTCCGGCCAGGAGCCGGGCCGTTTCGACGACCCAGGCCGGCTCGTTCCGGCGGCCCTTGCCCCGGTAGGGGACCGGCGCGAGGTAAGGGGCGTCGGTCTCGACCAGGAGGCGGCCGTCGGGGATGCGACGGGCCGTTTCTCGGAGGTCGGTCGCCCCGGGGAAGGTCAGGATGCCCGAGAAGGAGATGTGGAGCCCCAGGTCCAGAGCGCGGGCGGCGATGGGCCAGGATTCCGTGAAACAGTGAAGGACGCCGCCCCGCGACAGATTCGCCTCGCGGACCGCGTCCAGGACTTCGGGTCCTGCGTCCCGGCTGTGCAGGATGACCGGCAGGCGGAGCTCGGCGGCGAGCCCGAGCTGGGCCCGGAACGCCCGGCTCTGGTCGGAGGGAGGCGAGAGGTTGTAATGGAAGTCGAGCCCGATCTCACCGACGGCCCGGATCTCGCCCCCGGCCGCCAGGCGGCGCAGGGCGTCCTCGGCGGCGCGGCCGTAGAGCGCGGCCCGGTGGGGATGAACGCCGGCCGCGGCGAGGAGACGCGGATGCCGGCGGACGAGGTCGAGGACGACGGCGGCGCTCCGCTCCTCGGTCAGCTCGGCGGGGCAGAGGACGGACTCGAGTCCGGCTTGGAAGGCGCGGGCGACGACCTCGTCCCGATCCCGGGCGAACGCCTCCATGTCGAGGTGGGCGTGGGAGTCGACGAGACCGAAACGCTCGGCGGCGCCGGGAGAGGATAGCGTCTCCATCTCAGGGCGAAAAAAAACGGTGCCGCCGTCCGGGACGGCGGCACCGCGTGTCTGCGAAGGGCGGCCTCACTGGGCCATCTTGGCTTTGAGGAGGCGCAGCGGAATCGGGCCGAAGCTCAGGAGCTTGCTCAGGAAGTCCTTCTGGCTGAAGGCCTCTCCCTTGAGGGCCTTGTAGTCCTTTTCCATATCCAGGATCTCCTGGTAGCCGACGTAGGTCGCGGCCGCCTCGCCCGGGTTGAGGACGATCTCGGTGAAGCGCCGCTCGGCCTCGGCCTGGGACATGAAGCCGAACTGGGTCATGTATTTCACGACCTGGTCCTTGCTGAAGGTCCCCTGGTGGATGTTGATGTCCATCTGAAAATCGATGGCGTTCTTGAGGAGGAGCTTGAGCTGGAACAGCCGCATCCGGAGGTCGTAGCTCCCGTAGCCGGACATGATGAGCGTTTCGCCCAGCCCGAGCGGCCAGGCTTTGAGCAGGGCTTGATTGGCGGCCATGCGCCGGACGATCGAAGAGCCCGGACGGGATAGGGCGGTCGGGACGAAGCGGCCGGGATAGACTTCCTGGACGGCCAGGAATTCGAGGAAAAGATGGTTCTGTTCGCCGAGGTACTGGGCGGCCTGCTCGGCCGTCCAGGCCTCGGGCACCGGCTGGACGAAGAGCGTGAACGGGCCGTCGGCCTCGAAGGGCCCGGGGCCGACGAGCTTGCTCCAGGAGACGCCCTGGGCGAGCGCCGGCATCGGCTCGATCTTCAAATCCGCGGCCGGCAGGTCGATGATCTGGTTC
>JAFGBC010000242.1 GCA_016933355.1 Candidatus Aminicenantota bacterium | reverse complement strand
CGGACGACGGCCGCACCTGGATGCGGCCGCAGTTCCTGCCGGACGGATTCGTCGGCCCCGTCAAGAATCATCCCGTCGCGTTCGCCGACGGGACGATCCTCTGCGGAAGCTCCACCGAGAACGACGGCTGGCAGGTCCATTTCGAGCGAACGCCGGATCGAGGCTGGACCTGGCTACGGACGCCGCCCCTCAACGACGGCCGGTCCGTCGGCTTGATTCAGCCTGCGCTCCTGCGGGTCGGGAACGACGGCGTCATCGCCCTGATGAGAAGCACGGCTGGACGCGTCTATGCGGCCCGGAGTGAGGACGGGGGAACGACCTGGTCGCCTCCCGAAGCCCTCGACCTGCCGAACCCGAACTCGGGCATCGACGCCGTCACTCTTCGGGACGGACGGCACGTCCTGGTCTATAACCCGACGGCCGAGGGCCGGAGTCCCCTGGCTGTCGCCGTTTCGGAAAACGGCCGGGATTGGACTCCGGTCCTGACCCTCGAGGACGAGAGCGGCGCCGAGTTTTCTTATCCGGCCGTCATCCAAGCCGGGGACGGACGCGTCCACGTCACCTACACTTGGAAACGGCTGAGAATACGACACGCGATTCTGGACTTCGGCTAGAGCCGGGCCCGCGCCGCCGTCTCAGAAGATCTTGCCGGGGTTGAGGATGCCGTCGGGGTCGAAAACGGCCTTGAGGCCGCGCATCAGCCCGATCAGGACGGGGTCGGTCGAGCGCGCCAGATAATCCCGCTTGACCAGCCCGATCCCGTGCTCGCCCGAGACGACGCCGCCCCGGCGCCGGCCGTCCTCGTAGATCGCGGCGCGGACGGCCTCGAACTTCGGCCGCCACTCGCTCTCGGGGACCGGGATCATCGCCGCCCCCTCCGGACGCGCCTTCATGATGTGCGTGTGGACGTTGCCGTCGGCGGCGTGGCCGAAGGTCGGGAGCCAGAGGCCGAACTCTCGGCCGATCTCCCAAACCCGCTTGACGTGGGCCGGGATCTCGGCCCGCGGCAGCGAGATGTCGAGGATCTCGACGGTTTCCGACTTGATGGCCTCGTAAATCTTGCTCCGGATCTGGAGGACCTCGTTCTGCTTGGCCGGCGTGTCGGCGCTGAAGACGTCGATCGCGCCCTTCTCCAGGCAGACGGCGGCCACTTCTTCGGACAGCCGGTCCAGCTCGGCCTCGGTCGCCGCGTCGAGGATGACCAGGAGGTCGGTCGTCCCGGAAGAGCAGGGCCAGCGCTTACGCAGAAGCGCCTCGGTGATGCGGATGACGTCGCGATCGACGAACTCGACGGCGAGAGGGGACAGATTCTTCTGGAGGAGGACCGGGACGGTATCGATCGCCGCCTCGAGCGTCTCGTAGGGAATGACCAGCGACCGCATGTGCTTGATGCCGGGCAGGAGCTGGATGGTCGCTCGGGTGATGACGCCCAGCGTTCCCTCGGAACCGATCATGAGCTGGAGGAGGTTGTAGCCCGAGCTGTTCTTGACGATCTTGCCGCCGAGCGCGACAACGTCGCCCCGGGGCAGGACGACCTCGAGGCCGCGGACGTAGTTGCGGATGACGCCGTACTTCACGGCCCGCGACCCGCCCGCGTTCGTGGCGATGAGCCCGCCGATCATGGCGCTCTCGTCGCCGGGATGGGGCGGGAAGGCGAAGCCCTTGTCCTCGACGGCCTTGTAGAACTCGAGCAGGGTGACGCCGGCCTCGACGACGGCCATCTGGTTGGCCGCATCGATCTCGACGACGCGGTTCATCCGCTCGAGCGAGAGGACGATGCCGCCCGGCGCGGGGACGCAGCCGCCGCAGAGGCCGGTCGCGCCGCCGCGCGGCGTGACGGGAATTCCCTCGCGGCTCGCGAGCTTGAGGATCGCGGACACCTCGGCCGTCGTCGCGGGCTTGAGGACGGCCTCGGGCAAGCGGGCGATGTCGCGGAGCGAGAATTCGTCATGGCCGTAGTCACAGATCTTCTCGGGGTCGGTCTGCAGCCCGCCGGCGCCGACGATCGTCGCCAGCTCGCTCAGAACCGCCGGGCTCAGCTTCGTATCCATCGCGCGTCCCTCTAGGATACAGACGCCCGCGCTTCGGCGCAAGCGTTCCCGTTTCGCCGACGGCCCTTGGCTCGTCCGTGCGGGTTCCCTAGAATAAGGATTCCACGGAGGATCGCACAATGGCCATTAGCGGGCCTGCGCTCCTCGCCTATAAGGGCTCGGCGGAAATCGCCGTCAACACGACCACGGACGGCACGCAGAAAGCTCCCGCCGTCGCGATGGATCCCTCGGGAAATTTCGCCGTCGCCTGCGAAGACGGAGGCCAAGACGGGTCCGGGTTTGGCGTCTTCGCCCGTGTCTTCAAAAAATAGGTTTGCCGACGCCCGAGATAAGCGAGGCTACGATAAGGCGCCATCCCGTTCGCCGTTGATGGCGGCCATCCTCCCGTCCGGGAAAAGCATCTGAATGGGACGTCGGGGACGGCGACCGTCCTGGGTCTTGTATGTTCGCCCCGTGAGCGTCACGCTGCCGGTGTCGGCCCCGTGTCCCGCCGAATTTGACTCTCGCCGGCGTTTTGTATAGATTGATATTTCTTAGCTGTCGGAACGACTCTGCGGGACAATAATGCTTCAACTCGGGAGAGCGATGCTTTTTTTTAAACGGAAGCGGTCATTCGGAATCAGATCTTTGATCTTGGCGGCCCTGGGGCTCGTCGCGCTGACCCAGTGCAAAAAAGCCGAAGACGAAAATTTCCTGTTAATCACGCTGGACACCCAGAGGGCGGACCTCATCGGAGCCTACCGCAAATCTCCGGTCCGGACGCCCAACATCGATGCGCTGGCCGAAAACGGAATCCTGTTCGAAACGTGCCTGAGCCCGATCCCCATCACGCTGCCCGCGCACGCGACGATGTTCTTCTCCCTGTATCCCCATCAAATGCATCTCTACAACAACGGCCAGATCAAGGAGCCGGACGACAAAAAGCCGTCCCTGGCGACGTTCTTCAAAAACAGGGGGTTCGCGACGGCGGCCTTTGTTTCCTTGGGCGTCCTAAAGAAAGAGTTCGGCCTCAACGAGGGATTCGATGTCTACCAAAGCCATTTCCCCCGGGACGACTATTACATCAACGCCGGAGAAGTCAATAGACGAGCGCTCCCCTGGTTCCGCGAGACGTCCGGCAAGCCCTTTTTCGCCTGGGTCCATTATTCCGATCCCCATGCCCCCTATTAGCCTCCGGATTTGCCCCGCCGCTTGGAGCTCAGCCTGAACGGCAAAGACATCCTGAAATTTCATTTAAACAGCCGGATTCATTCCAAT
>JAFGBC010000003.1 GCA_016933355.1 Candidatus Aminicenantota bacterium | reverse complement strand
TTCGACATGCGAGCACCAGGTCGCCGGGGGCAGGCCGGGGATCCGGCGCGCGACGTTGGTCCAGGTCGCGCCGTCGTCGCGGCTGACCTGGAGATGGCCGTCGTCGGTGCCGCACCACAGGACCCCCCGTTTGAGCGGCGACTCGGAAATGGTCACGATCGTGCAGTGGCTTTCGGCCCCCGAGAACTCCAGGGAGATCGGCCCGCCCGAGTCGACCTGCTTCTTGGGGTCGTCCGTGGTCAGGTCCGGGCTCGCGATCTCCCAGGCGTCGCCCCTGGCCCGGGAGCGAAACAGGACGTTGCCGCCGGCGTAGACGGTCTTGGGGTCGTGGGGAGAAAGGAGGATAGGCGCGTTCCAGTTGAATCGGTAGGGCGGCCCGGCGAGCGGAGCGACGGGCCGGATCGTTTTCGCCTGGTTGATGGTCTGGTTGAAGCGGCTCAGGCCGTTCATCTGATAATTCCTGTAGACGATCGTCGGGTCCTGGGGATCGGGCTGGACATGGAAGCCGTCGCCTCCTCCGACCGTGATCCACTGGTCGTTGGAGATCCCGCTCGAATCGAAGCTCATGCTCGGCGCCCCCCAGCTTCCGTTGTCTTGGAGGCCGCAGTAGACCCAGTACGGATCGCGCAGGTCAATGCCCAGCTCGTAGACTTCGGCCAGGTCCATGCTCTGGACGGGCAGCCAGTTCCGGCCTCCGTCGTAGGAGATGTCGATCCCGCCGTCGTTGCCGTCGATGACGTGGAGCGGATTGGCCGGGTTGATCCAGAACGCGTGATGGTCGGGGTGGATGCCGGCTCCGATCGCCCGGAAGCGCTTGCCGCCGTCGGTCGAGACGTTGAGCCCGGTCGAGAGGACGTAGACCGTCCGGTCGTTCGAAGGATCGACGAACAACCGGCTGTAGTAGAACGGCCGGGTGTTGACGCGTTGGTAAGTCTCCTTGTCGCACATGCGCGTCCAGCTCTCGCCCCGGTCTTCGGACCGCCACAAGCCGCCGTCCGCGTGCTCGACGAGGGCGTAGACGACGCCCGGCGCGCTGCGGGCGACGGCGATCCCGATCCGGCCCAGGACGCCCTCGGGCAGATCCTTGGTCAGACGGCGCCAGGAGGCTCCGGCGTCCTCGCTCTTATAAAGACCGCTTCCGGGACCTCCGCTCGAAAAGTGATAGGGCCGCCGTCGATGTTCCCAAGCGGCCGCGTAGAGAACTTGGGGGTCTTCGGGATCCATGGCCAGGTCCGCGATCCCCGTCTCGGCGTTGATGAACAGGGATTTCACCCAGGTCCGGCCGCCGTCGGTCGTCTTGAAGACGCCGCGCTCGGGGTTGGCCCCCCAGAGATGGCCGGCGGCCGCGACATAGACGATGTTCGGGTCGCCGGGATTGATGACGATCCGGCTGATGTGCCGGGTGTCTTTGAGACCCATGTTCTGCCAGGTCTTGCCGGCGTCCGTGGATTTATAGACGCCGTCCCCGATCGTCACGCTGTTCCGGGCCGTGTGCTCCCCGGTCCCGACCCAGATGATCCCGGGGTTCGAGGGCGCGATCGTCACGTCGCCGACGGACACCGTCGCCTCCTTGAAGAAGACCGGCGTCCAGGTCACGCCGTTGTTCTCGGACTTCCAGACGCCGCTGGGGCCGATGGCCGCGTAAATGATCCAGGGCTTCTTCTCGACGGCTTCGATGTCGACCGTCCGGCCGCCCATGACGGCCGGCCCGATGTTCCGCCAGGCCAGCTTTTCGACGAGCGGCGCGACCTTGGCGGCGCTTTGTCCGAAGGACAGGGCGGCGCCCGCCAGGAGAAGCCCGGCGAGGCCCAAGGCCGAGCGCGACGCGGCTAAAAATCGAGGATGACGCATGGACACAACCTCCGATCGGGCGTTCGGTGTCGGCCCGAGTCCGACCCGGGACGATATTATAGACTACGGCGGACCGCGAAAACAGTTCGTCCCCGAAGGGCGTTGTCTATCGGCCGGGAATCTGCTAATGTTCCCTCCTGGTCGAATCCTACCCCGTCGAGGAGGTTTCCAATGCGTCGACGCTCCCTGGTTCTCATGGCCGCCCTCGCGCTCCTGGCCCCGACGGCTCCCCCGCTCCGTACGGCCGAGAGCTACCGCTCTCCCGAAGACGTGGCGGCCGCCCTCAAAAGCTGCGCCGCACGTTACCCCGACCTTGTCCAACTCAAGACCATCGGCCGGGGAAGCGGCGGAAGCGAAATCTGGGTCCTGCGCATCGCCGCCCGCGCCGAAGGCGCTCCCGACCCCGACGTCCGTCCCGCGGTTTTCATAGCCGCGAACGTCGAGGGGGTCCACCTCCTCGGGACCGAGGCCGCCCTCGCCCTGGCTGAACGCCTGCTCGCCGCCTCCGCAAAGGACAACGGGTGGGCCGCCTTCCTGAAGCGGACGACCGTCTATATCGCGCCCCTCCTCAATCCCGACACGGCCCGCAAGACGTTCGCCGCCCCGCTGGCGGAGGCTTGGTCCAACGCGCGGCCGGTCGACGCCGACCTCGACGGCCGAGACGACGAGGACGGCCCGGACGACCTGAACAAGGACGGCCTGATCACCCAGATGAGGGTGAAGGATCCCGCGGGCAGGTACCTTCCCGACCCCAAGGAGCCCCGCCTGATGCGCCTCGCGAACCCGCTCAAGGGCGAGACCGGGCTTTATGCCCTCTACCCGGAGGGTTTGGATAACGACGGCGACGGCGCCTATAACGAAGACGGACCCGGAGGTGTCGAAGTCCACCGGAACTTCCCGCATGACTTCGACTACGGCAACCCGGCGGCGGGGCGTTATCCGGCTTCCGAGGTCGAGACGGTCGCCCTCCTCAAGTTCCTGTCCGAGCGGGGGAATATCGCCATGATCCTCGGCTTCGGGACCGAGAATACGATTCTCAACCAGCAGCAGACCGGCCAGGCCCGGCTGGGAGGCGACAAAGTCAAGGTCCCCAGGATGTTCGCCGGATTCCTCGGCCTCGATCCCGAGGCGGAATACACGATCAAGGAGATCGTCGACCTCCTCAAGGGCATGCGGATCGGCGGCGGGATGGAGATCACCGAGGATGTCGTGGCCATGTTCCTCGGGCTGGGGCCGGCCGTCGTTATCGACCGCATGGACCAGCCCCTGTTCGAAGAAGTCCAGAAGGCTTACAAGGAGTCCCTGAAAGCCGCCCGGTCCGGCTACCCGGAGAAACGCGCCAAGGGCGTGGGCAAGGGCGCGTTCGCGGCCTATGCCTATTACCAGTACGGCGTCTTCGTGTTCTCCCTAGACTTATGGTCCGT
>JAFGBC010000241.1 GCA_016933355.1 Candidatus Aminicenantota bacterium | reverse complement strand
TCCGATTCCGCCGACCCCTACAGAACCCCGGCGGCGAGGGAGGCGGGAATCCTGGTTGATCCTCCGGCGATCATGGTATACTCTGGCGACGGAGGTCATCCTATGAAGCATTCATTCTCCGCACTCATCCTTATCGTCATCCTCATGCTCGGTCCGGCCTTCGGACAGGCGCCCCGCGCCGGCGTCGTGATCCACGACGTCGAGAACATGTATTCCAAGGCCGACGACGGCGCGGACGTCGTCAGCCAAGCCCTGCTCGGGGTCACGGTCAAGATCCTGGCCTCGGCCCAGGGGGCCGAAGGCGAGCCGTGGTTCGAGGTTCAAACGCCCGACACCTACAAGGGCTGGATGCCGGCGTCCGGCCTGCGGGTCTACGCGGCCGGAGAGCCCGCCTACGCGTCTTCCGGCATGGTCTTTGAGGTCACGAGCCTCGTCGCGCTCGTCTACGAGACGCCCGACGTGACCGAGAAAAAGCCCCGGGCCAAGGCGCCCATCTCGGCCGTCCTCGAGGCCGCCGGAGCCCCGGGCGAGCGCTGGCTGCCCGTCACTCTCCCCTGCGGCCATAAGGGCCAGGTCCAGCTCGGCGACGGCGCGCTCCGCGATGCGGGCTTCAAGCGACCCCGAATCGCTCCCGAAGAGACGGCGGCGCTGGCCAAGCGCTTCCTGGGGCTCCCCTACCAGTGGGGCGGCAACTCGCCGTTCGGGATCGACTGCTCCGGGTTCGCCCAGCTCCTCTACCGGCTGAGCGGGGTCGAAATCCTGCGCGACGCCGGCATCCAGATGACCGACAGCGGGCTCCTGGAGGTCCCCAAGGGCGAGGAGGAGACGGCCGACCTCGTCTTCTTCGGCCGGGCTCCCGACCGCATCGGCCATGTCGGGATGATGATCAGCCGCGCCGAGTTCATCCACGCCACGACCCACGAGAAGCCGGTGATCCAGATCTCGACCCTGAGCGACGCCTATTGGATGCGCATCTACCAGGGGGCAAGGAGGGCCGGGAAGTAACCTGGGCCGTCCGGGTGGCGCCGGCAGCCCCGCTCGGTCCGCAGCCGTCCTTCTCCGTCTAGAGCGCGGGATCGTCGTTCGGACCGGGAATTGACATCGGCCGAGCCTTCGGCTATAAGAAAGCTATTCTTGAGCCGGGCCGTCCGCGGGGGCGGGCCCGAGAAGCGACGCTTCCTGAAGGAGAGTCCGCCATGATGACAGTCAAGGAAATCCTGGATGCCAAGGGCCGCGACGTCTGGACCGTCACGCCCGGAGCCAAGGTTCTCGACGCCCTCCGGATCATGGCCGAGAAGCTGGTCGGCGCCCTGGTCGTCGTCGAAGAGGGCCGCGTCGTCGGCGTCATCTCCGAGCGCGATTACGCCCGGAAGGTCATCCTGGAGGGCAAGACCTCCAAGGACACGCCCGTCAAGGACATCATGACCTCCCCGGTCTACGGGGTCCGCCCGGAAAGCACGGCCGAGGAGTGCATGGGCCTGATGACGGGAAAGCACATCCGCCACCTGCCCGTCTTCGAGGACGAGAAGCTCGTCGGCGTCGTCTCGATCGGGGACGTCGTCAAGTCGATCATGACCGACCAGAAGGTCACGATCGAAAACCTCCAGAACTACATCATGGGCAAGTACGTCTGAGCGGACGGGCCCGGCCGCCGGAGCCGGCCGCCCGGACGGTCAGCGTCCGCAGGCGTCTCCCGACGCGTACGGAACGCTCTTCGCCTTGACGGACGCGGCCTTGACCGTAACGCGAAGACTCGTATAGGCCAGCGGGGCATCGGCCAGCGTGTACTTCGACTTCGATGCCGACGCCGTCCAGGCCGCCAAGGCGCAGGTCTTAGGAAGAGTTCCCTGGAGGTCCATTTTAGCCGCGACGACATCTCCCATGACCTCGGTCACAAGGATGAAGACGCCTCCGTCGGACGACGGGAGGGCGCGGACCAATGTCTCGTAATAGTTGGGAGCCGGGCCGCCGAAGGCAATATAAGATTTCGTCTGAAGGATCTTTCCCGTCGCGCTGCAGCGGGCGAAGACGATCCTTACGCCGTTAGAGCAATAGCTGCCGACGAAAGCGAACGCTCCGCCCCGGAGGGCGATCCCAAAATCGAGCCCTTCCGCGAATCCCGCCTGGTCCTTGTAGGCATTCTGCCACTTCAGGTTCCCCCGCGGGTCCAGCTTGAGCGCGAGACCGGCCTGTTCTTTGTAGCTGTCGCCGATCAGAAGCAGATCGCCGCCTCCCATGGTCAGGACTGAGCTCACCCTTTCGGAGGCGGCGCCCCCCTCGCCGAACGCCTTGGCCCACTGGAACCTGCCGCCGGAGTCGATCTTGACGACACAACCGTCTCCCGATTCGTAGCCTTTGTAGAGATTCCCGGCCAGGACAAAACCGCCGTCGGGTGTTTGGATCGCGTCGACGCACTGGAACGAGGTCTCGACATCTCCGAGCTTGCGCGCCCAGAGGATGCCGCCTTTAGCATTCAAGCGGAGCACGGCCCGACGCGTCAAGGCGTTCTCTTCGAACGCCAGGACCGCCAGATAGCCCTGGTTCTTGGCCAGCGTCAGGATCTTGGTCAGGCGGCTCATCGTCGGGGAGGCGGAAAAGGTCTTGACCCAAGCCGGATCAAGCCGTGAGCCGAGCTTCATGAGCAACCCGACGCCGCCCTCTTCAAACAAACCAACTCCCTTGAACCGGGTCCAGCCCGCCGCCAGATATCCCCCGTCGACCGCCGCGCAAATGGAGGTCAGCCGGTCATGCTGGCTGCCGGCATAGGTCTTCTGGTCGAGGACCGCGCCGCTCTTGTCGAGGTGAACCGCCCAAGCGTCCAAGTTGCTCGAATAGCCGCTGTCGCCGACCGCAAGGCAACCGCCTTGTGCGTCGGCCAGCCCTCCGCTGACGCGGACGCCGCCCCACATGTTATCGATGCGCTTCGCCCAGACCGGAACGGCTTCGTCGGCCGCGCCGGATATCCCCGTTTCGCCCGCAGGTCCGACAGCCAGAAACAGCGTCGTCGCGGCCGAAACGCAGCCCAAAAAGAACCCTCGTCTGTTCATCCCGTTCTCCTTTTCTTCCCTCTTTCTTCTTATAACAATCGAGCGTCGCGGTCAATGGAGCGCCGGCCCGCTTCTTGGCCCCGGTCTTGGACCCGGACCCGAGATAACGCTTGACACGGCCGGTCGGCGGACTAGAATAGAACTGTGAAAACTAATATAGTTTTCGGGGTTTCTTGCCGAGCTGTCGGCGGAAGCCAGCTCCAGGCCCGCATTATCGACGCCGCCGGCGAGCTCTTCGTCCGGAACGGACTCATCCGGGTCCGGACCGAGGACATCGCCGGACGGCTCGGCATCTCCAAAGCGACGCTCTACAAAGAGTTCTCCAGCAAGAAGGAGATCTTGCGGGCC
>JAFGBC010000240.1 GCA_016933355.1 Candidatus Aminicenantota bacterium | reverse complement strand
CGCTGGGACTTTTCCGTGTAGGACGACAGCCGGAAATGCTCGAGCTCCTCGATCGCCAGCCGGCTGACGCCCATGATGTCGAAGTTGAAGACGGCGTGCTCGGCCACCGAGTGGTGGCCCATGTTGAAGATGATGTTCTTGTTCGAGCGGCGCGCCCCGCCGACCTCGAGCCGGGCCTCGGCCCGGAGCTCGTCCACGGGCTTGGGGTTGCGGGAGATGCGGGCGTAGGCGGCGGCCAGCGTCTCGGGCGTCACGTCGAGCCGGCCCGGCTCGTGCCGCTTGAGGGCTTCGATGACTTCGCGGTCGACGTTGTAGCCGGCCAGAACGACTCTCATGCCGGGATTATAGCAAAAAGCCGAAATCAAACCTACCCGGAATGCCGCGCCGCAAGGCCCGGGCAGACCCTCCCTGCCCCGTCCCCGCCGTCCCCGCCGGCGGCCCGCTCCGCCACGGAAAAAGCCTTGATTTTTATGGTTCTCGGCGATACGTTAGAATTCCATCATCGATCGAACAAAAGGAGAAGCCGTCATGACACCGAGAAAAATCCTCATCGCCGCTTTCCTGATCCTGGGCCTGTCGGCTGGGAATCAATGGGCCGAGGACCACTGCTCGAGCTTTCTGGTCACGAAAGGAGCCTCGCAAGACGGCTCCGTCATGATCACCTACACCTGCGACGGGGAGTTCCTTCCCCATCTCCAGCGGATTCCGGCCCAGGACCATGAGCCGGGGACGACCATCCCGATCCAAGGCAGGGACGGGACGATCCGGGGCCGGATCAAACAGGTTCCCCATACCTACGCCGTCGTCGGACTCATGAACGAGCACCAGCTGGCCATCGGCGAAACCACCTTCGGGGGCCGCCCCGAGCTCCGCAATCCGGACGGGCTTCTCCATTATTTCCTCCTGATGGAGCTCGCCCTCCAGCGGGCCAAGACCGCCCGGGAGGCCGTCCGGGTCATGGCCGGGCTCGTCGAGGACTACGGATACGCCAGCACGGGCGAGTCGTTTTCCATCGCCGACCCCGAGGAAGCCTGGATCATGGAGATGATCGGCCCCGGCCCCGGCGGAAAAGGGGCTCATTGGGTCGCCCTGCGGATCCCCGACGGCTGTGTGTCCGGCCACGCCAACATGGCCCGCATCGGGGAGTTCCCGATCAACGACCCGGACAATTGCCTCACCTCCCCCAAAGTCGTGTCCTTCGCGGAGGAGAAAGGCTACTGCGACAAGGCCTCCGGCAAACCCTTCAGCTTCCGGTACGCGTATGATCCTCCCCAGCCCCCGGCGCTCCGGAGCTGCGCCGCCCGCGTCTGGAGCATGTTCCGCCGGAGCGCCCCCTCCCTGAACCTCTCGCCGGATTTCCATCGCGGGGTCCGGGGAGCCGATCCCTATCCGCTCTGGGTCAAGCCCGACCGGAAGCTGTCCCTCCGGGACGTGATGGGCATTATGCGCGACCATTATGAGGGGACCCCCTATGACATGACCAAGGGGATCGACGCCGGCCCCTTCGGCTGCCCCGTCCGTTTCCGCGACCTCACCTGGAAAACGGACGGCGCGACCTACAGCTGGGAGCGCCCCATCTCCACGCAACAGACCGGTTTCTCCTTCATTTCCCAGTCCCGGGCCTGGCTGCCGGCGGCCGTCGGCGGCGTCTACTGGTACGGCGTGGACGACACCTACACGAGCTGCTACGTTCCTCTCTACTGTTCGATCCGCGACCTGCCCCGGTCGTTCACCGTGGGCGACCTCCAGAAATTTTCGTGGGATTCGGCCTGGTGGGTGTTCAACTTCGTCGCGAATTTCGCCAACCTGAGGTATGCCGACATGATCCAGGACATCCGGAAGGTCCAGTCGGCCCTGGAAGGCCAATGCCTCTCGCTGCAACCCTTGATCGAGGACACCGCGCTCGAGATCCTGAAGAAGGACCCCGAGCTCATGGTTCAGTACCTGACCAACTATTCGGTCGGCCAGGGCGAGCTCGTCGTCAAGCGCTGGGTCGAGCTGGGCGAGCACCTCGTGACGAAATACAACGACGGCTACGTCAAGGACGACAAGGGACGCCCCCGGGCCGCGGGCTATCCCTCCGAATGGCTGAAGGAGGTCCTGCGCTCGAAGCCCGACGCCTTCAAGCTGCCGGACTGGGGCGAGGCCGGCAAGAGCGGCCGGCTGGACTGAGCCGCCGATCCGAGGACCGCGGCCTCGCCTCCGACACGGCCGCCGGGGCGGGGCGCGCGGAGGGGCCCTCCTCCCCGAAAAATCCGGACGTAGCGGGGAAGGCCGAAGCTCGAGACCCGGCCGTCCTCAGATCTTGCGGAGCTTCTTGAGATAGGCCGGGTCGACGTCGCAGCCCAACCCCGGGCCGTCGGGCAGGACGAGCTCGTCGCGCTCGAGGCGGACGCCGCCGACGATCGGGTCCTCCACATGCTCGGAGTTTCCGTCGAGGTCCGCGAACCAGATATTGGCCTGGGAGGCCACGACGTGGGCGGCCGCCGTCAGCGCCAGCCGGCTCTCCAGCATGCAGCCGACCATGCACTTGAGGTTGGCGGCGTCGGCGATGTGGGCGATCTTGACGCTGTTGAAGATCCCGCCCGCCTTCATGAGCTTGATGTTGAAATAGTCGCAGGCGTCGGCCCGGATGAGCTTGATCGCGTCGGGCGCCCCGAACAAGGCTTCGTCGGCCATGATCGCGATCGGGCTCTCGCTCCGGACCTCGCGCATCCCGGCGATGTCCCAGGCCGCGCCCGGCTGCTCGCAGAATTCGACCCGGAAGGCGGCCAGGCGCCCGAGCGCCTCCTTGGCCTGGGGCACGGTCCAGCCCTGGTTGGCGTCGATGCGGAGCGCGACCGCGTCGCCGACGGCTTCGCGGATGCCCTTGATCCGGGCCACGTCCAGGTCGACGCCCTGCCCGACCTTGACCTTGATCGTCCGGTAGCCCCTGTCCGCGAAGGCCTTCGCCTCGGCGGCCATCGCCTCGGGCGTCTCGAGCGAGACCGTGATGTCCGTCGCGAAGCGCGTCCGGTCGCCGCCGCCCAGGAGCCGGTAGACCGGAAGCCCGGCCGTCTTGCCGAGAATATCGAAGAGGGCCATGTCGAAGGCCGCGACGATCGACGGATTGGTGTGGACGATCGGGCCCGCCCCGCGCAGGAAGGCCTCGATCGCGAGCGGGTCCTTGCCGACGAACATCTCGCGCAGCGTCCGCGCGGCGGCGATGTTGGTCTCTTGCGTCTCGCCGGTGATCGGCGGGAAGGGGCAGGCCTCGCCGACGCCGACGATCCCCGCGTCGGTGATGATGCGGATCAGAACGTCGGTCGCGCTATCCATCTGCCCGATCGAAATCACGAACGGAGAGACGAGCTTGATGTCGAAAGCGTAGATCTCGATGTCCTTGATCTTCATGGATTTAACCCCTTTGCGCGTTTCCTCGAGCGCCCTGCCCGACGAGCCGGCCGGCCCGAATCCCCGCCCGGCGGCCGCCGCCATCCCCTTGGACGACAGCGCCGTCGCCGCCGCCCCCAGACCCAGGTAGGTCAAGAAGCTCTTCCTCGTCAGCGTCATGCTTCACTCCTTATGATGGCATTATAATTAAAGAAAGAATCAAGTCGTGTGTCCCCTGATTATCCTCTCAGGCGGGCGAGCTCGGTCAGGAGCCTGTCGATGTGGGCGGGCGTGTGCTCGGAGAAGATCGAGGCCCGGAGCACGCCGCCGGCCGGCGCGCCCACGTATTGGGAATAGGCGACCACGACGCCGCGGTCCATGAGCGCCCGCTGGGTCTTTTTCATATCCTCGCCCGTCCCCATCGCCCAGGTCACGATCGGCATCGGGTGGTCGTTCATCGCGAACCCGAGCTTGCGAATCCCGTCCTTGACGGCCGCGACGTTGGCCCACAGCCGCGCCCGCATCTCAGGCCGGGCCTTGACGATCTCGATCCCCTTGACCGAGACCGCGACGGCGGGCGTCGGGGACTGCGTCGCGCCCGGGTAGATCCCCAGCGTCCGGATTTTGGCGCAAAGCGCCCTCGATCCCACGACGAACCCGCCGTGCCCGCCGAACGCCTTGCTCAGCGTCCCGGCCATGATCAGCCTCTCCCCCATCCTCAGCCCGAAATGCTCGATCGTCCCCCGCCCGTTCTCCCCCAGGACGCCGACGCCGTGGCAGTCGTCGACGGCGATCGTCCCGCCGTAGGGCTCCAGGATCTTGACGTAGTCGGGCAGCGGCGCCATGACGCCGAACGTCGGGAAGACGCCGTCGGTCATCAGGAGCGGACGCTGCCCCGGCTTGAGCTCGCCCCTGAGCTTGCGGGCCAGGTCGTCCGGGTCGCGATGACGAAACGTCACGAACGGCTTGCGGGCCGACGCGATCCCGTCCATGACGCTGAAGTGGGCCGTCTCGTCGACGAAAGCCAGGTCGTAGCGGTCGCTCAAGGCCTGGGCCAGGACCAGGCTGTCGAAGTAGCCGCTGACGAAATGGACGGCCTCCTCGCTGCCGAAGAAATCGGCCAACATGCGCTCGCAGGCGAGGAGGACGGGATTGTTCCCGAAGCCGGTCCGCGACGTCGCGCTGTGAAGACCGTACGTCCGGAAGGCCTCGACGCCGGCGGCGATGACCTCCGGATGGGCGTGGAGCGCGAAGTAGCCCGTGCCGCCGAAATAGACGTAGCGCCGGCCGTTGATGACGGTTTCGGGGCCCGGCGCGCTCTCCATGATGAACATGTCGCCGTAGGGCGTCTCGCCGCCAAGCTTAAGGCCTTCGACGTCCTCGACATAGGCCGGGGACCCGGGATCTCGTTCCCCATCAGCGAAGGTCCTCCCCTGGTCTCGGCCTCCGCTCCTTCCGATGCTCTTCAACCCGAAGGCTCCCGCCGCCGCCGTCCTCAGGAACTCCCTGCGATCGGCCATGACATCCTCCTTCTCCTTCCTAGCGGAAGATCACGTAAAGCGCCAGGGTCAGGACGATGACGAGCGGGCCCATCCATTTCAGGGCGCGGGCCGGAGTCAGGTCGAACCCCGTCTGGACGGGCATCGTGACGGGCTCCTGCAACGGCTTGGCCAAGGTCAGAATCGCCAGCACGACGACGATCGCCGCGAAGGTGACGCCGATCCGGTTGAGGAAGGCGACCTCTCTCGCCCAGAGGAGGAGCGCCCCGTAGATCGGGACGTTGAGGATGAGCGCCGTGATGCCCGCGAAACGCGGCGTCTTCTTCACGAACAGCCCGAAGACGAAGGCGGCCAGGACGCCGGGCGAGACGAATCCCTGGAATTCCTGGATGTAGTTAAAGATCCCCTTGAACTTCGGGTTGCCGAGCTGGGGCGCAATCAGGCAGACGGCGGCCACGAAAACCAGGGTTGCCCATCGTCCCATCCGGACGAGCGACGCCGCGCTGGCGTCCTTCTTGATGTGGCGCTTGTAGAGGTCCATGGTCAGGAGGGTTGAAACGCTGTTAAGGAGCGACCCGAGCGTGCTGATGACGGCGCCCGCGATGGCGGCCAAAATGAACCCGCGCATCCCCGGCCCGACCAGGTTTCGGATCAGGAGCGGATAGGCCTGGTCGGTCGTGGCGCCCGGCGCCGTGAGCTCGACCCTGTAGAGCTGCCAGGAGATGATGCCGGGCATGATGATGATGAACGGGATCAGGAGTTTGAGGAAGGCCGCGAAGATGATGCCGAGCTGGCCCTGGCGCAGGCTCTTGGCGGCCAGCGTCCGCTGGGTGATGAACTGGTTGAGCCCCCAGTAATAGAAATTCGGGATCCACAGCCCGATGACGAGGGTCGTCCAGGGGATGACCGGGTGATCGGCCGGCATGATGACGTGAAGCTTCTCGCTGTTGGCGGCGAAGAAGGCGCCCCAGCCGCCGACGGCCTTGAGGCCGATGATCAGGGTGACGATCCCGCCGACGATCAGCGCCGAGCCCTGGAAGAGGTCGGCCCAAGCGACGGCCTTGAGCCCGCCCCAGGTCGTGTAGAGAGCGGCGATGATGCCGATCAGCCAGACGGCCTTGACGAGGTCCATGCCGAAGATCGTGTTGAGGGACAGCGCCCCGGTGTAAACGACGGCCGCGATGCTGACGGCGACGTACATGATCAGGAGGTAGAGGGCCATCAGCCCGCGTGCGGCCGGGCTGTAGCGATACTCGAGGTACTCGGGGATGGTGTAGATGCCCGCCCGCAGGAACTTGGGCAGAAAGAAGAGGGCGACGACGACCAGCGTGATGGCCGCCATCCACTCGTAGCTGGCCACGGCCAGGCCGGCGATGCCCGCCCCCTGGCCCGACATCCCGACGAAGTGCTCGGTCGAGATGTTGGCCGCGATGAGCGAGAACCCGATCAGCGGCCAGACCAGGCCGCGGCCGGCCAGGAAGAAGTCCTCTCCGGACCTCTCGCGGCGGCTCTTGTACATGCTGACGCCGACGACGAACAGGAAAAAGACGATGAAGACGGTGAGATCGGCCCAATGAAGGGTCATGCGGGATGGCCTCCCTCGAGGATAGGCGTTCGCGGGCGCGCCGGTGTGCGCACGGCTCACATTATATCGCCCCGCCCCGACGCGTCAATCCCTTTTCCGGGGATTCCCCCGTCCCGATGCCTCGAGACATCGAGAGCGACCCGGCCGGAAGGGCCGGAGGGCAGACGGCGTCCGGAGGGACAAGGATTGACTCTTACCGGCCGATGGCCTATCCTAAGGCCGGCCAAGGACGGGACAGAGAACCCCGAGCGGATGAGCTTCTTAGGACTCCATTCCTTCGTTTATCTGTTTTTTGCCGCCGCGGTCATGATCTTTCTCGGAGTCCGGGTCCTTGGGCGCCGACGGGCTCCCGACGGGCTGGCCTTCGCCCTCCTCGTCTTCACCGCGTCGGAGTGGGCGCTCGCCCGGGCGCTGGAAAGCATCGTCCGCCCCGAGGCCCTCAAGATCGTCTTCGTCAAGCTCTCCTACCCCGGGATGACGGGCGTTGCCCCTCTCTGGCTCATCTT
>JAFGBC010000056.1 GCA_016933355.1 Candidatus Aminicenantota bacterium | reverse complement strand
GAGCTTTCCCGAGACGATCGGACCCGATCTCACTTATAACGGAGGTTTTACCGACGCCTTCGTGGCCAAGGTCCATGCGACGGGGACCGCGCTCGCTTATTGCGGCTTCATCGGCGACGGCGGATCGGACGAAGGCCTGGGCATCGCCGTGGACGCAGGCGGAAACGCCTATCTGACGGGCTCAAGCCAGACGGCGCCGGGCTTCACCGACACCAACGCCTTCGTCGTCAAAGTCAACGCCGCGGGGACGGCGGCGATCTATAGTTTCAGCCTGGGAGGATCCTCCTATGACGCGGGGCACGCCATCGCCGTGGACCGCCTGGGCTGCGCCTACGTCACGGGCGAGACGTCTTCGGACGAATCTTCCTTCCCCGAGACGGTCGGGCCCGACCTGACGGCCAACGGCGACTCGGACGCGTTCGTCGCCAAGCTGAACGCGGTCGGGTCCGCGCTCGTCTATTGCGGCTACCTGGGCGGGGCGGGCGCGGATTACGGCCGAGGGATCGTCGTGGACGGCGCCGGATTCGCTTATATCGCCGGTGAGACCTATTCCGGGGAGGCGTCCTTCCCCGTCCGCGAAGGCCCCGACCTGACCTATAACGGCAGCGGCGACGCCTTCGTCGCCAAGCTCAATGTCTGGGGTCAGCATTTCCTGTATTGCGGATACGTCGGCGGCTCGGGCGAGGATTTCTGCCGCGGGATCGCGATCGACGGCGGCGGAAATACCTATATCGTCGGCAGCGCCGAGGGCGGCTCGGGCGGCGACTTTCCGGTCCGCACGGGACCCGATACGACCTACAACGGCGGCCTCTACGACGCCTTTGTCGCCAAGGTCACGGGTGGCGATTGGCTCCGCCTGACGGCGCCCAACGGCGGAGAGAAATGGATCGTCGGCTCCCAGCACGAAATCACCTGGCTGACCGCCGACCTGCTCGGGCGGGTCAAGCTCGTCTACTCCACGAACCGCGGACTGACCTGGAAAGAGATCGTCTTCGCCACGCCCGATGACGGGTCTTATCTCTGGACCGTTCCCAACGATCCCTCGAAGACGGTCTGGGTGCGGGTGGCCGAACGGGAGGGTCCGGGCTACGACCGGAGCAACGCGGTGTTCACGATCCTGCCCCGCTCGACCATCCGGGTCGCCTCCCCCAACGGCGGCGAGACCCTGAAGGGCGGCAAGATCTACCGCATTCGTTGGAGGACGACCGGGCCGGTCGGGAACGTGAAGATCTCCTATTCCATCAACAAGGGATGGAACTGGACGAATGTCGTCTCCTCGACGCCGAGCGACGGGCTCTACTTTTGGCGCGTCCCGAGACGCGCTTCGACCAAGTGTCTGGTGCGCATCTGGGAGGTCGGGGACCGGAAGACCCGCGACGTCAGCGACAAGGTCTTCACGATCAAGGTCGATTGAGCGGAGGGCAAGGGAAGGAGCCCCTCTCCGCGCCCGAAACGGCCGGCCTCAGCGGCGCACCCCTGAGGCCGGGTCTTTCATGAATCGATTTTCTCTCGGACCGAGGCTCCCGGCTCGTCGGCCGCGGCCGTCGGGAATGGCGCGCCGTCCTCTGATTTCTCTTGAAATACGTTTCGCCTCTCCCTTATCCTAGGGCTTGAAGCCATGATCAAGGACGCCCTGCTCTGGTCGGCGCTCGAAGGGGGTCAGGTCTCCTGCGCCCTGTGCGCCCACCGCTGCTTGATCGCGCCCGGCAAGCTCGGCGTCTGCGGCGTGCGGGAGAACCGGGGCGGGAAGCTCGTAACCCACGTCTATGGCGAGGTCATCGCCGCCCACGTCGACCCGATTGAGAAGAAGCCCTTTTATCATTTCCTGCCGGGCTCGACCTCGCTCTCGATCGCCACGGCCGGATGTAATTTCAAGTGCGCTTTCTGCCAGAACTGGCAGATCTCGCAGGCGTCCAAGGGCCCGGGCCGGGACCTCAGCGGGGAGACGTTCAGCCCCGAGGACATCGTCCGGGCGGCGCGGCATCACGGCTGCCGGAGCATCTCGTATACCTATACCGAGCCGACGATCTTCTTCGAATACGCGCTCGACACCGCCAGGCTCGCCAAAGCCGCCGGCCTCTCGAACAATTTCGTCACGAACGGCTACATGACCGCCGAAGCCCTAGAGGCCTTTCATCCCAACCTCGACGCGGCCAACGTCGACCTCAAAGCCTTCAAAGACGAGACGTATAAGAGGGTTTGCGGCGCCCGCCTCGAGCCCGTCCTCGATACGATCAGGCTCATGCGCACCCTCAAGATCTGGGTCGAGGTGACGACCCTGGTCGTGCCCGGGCTCAACGACTCGGGAGACGAGCTCCGCGACATCGCCCGATTCCTGGCCGAGGTCGACCGCGACATCCCCTGGCACATCAGCCGCTTCCACCCGGATTTCAATTACTTGGAGGCCCGTCCGACGCCGGTCGAAGCGCTGCGCAAAGCCCTGGCCATCGGAAGGGCCGAGGGGTTGAATTACGTCTATGTCGGAAACGTGATGGGCGAGGGCGAGGACACCGTCTGCCCCAAATGCGGCAAGGTCCTCATCCGCCGCCGCGGGTTCGCCGTTACTGAGAACGGAGTCAAGGACGCCCGCTGTCCCTCTTGCGGCGGGACGATTGCGGGCCGGTTTTAGCCGGCTTCAATCCGCCGGCCGGTCCGGGCCAAAAAGCTTGACTTTCCTTCGTTGACGGGTCTACCATTCAGTCGGTCTAAAAGGAAGGGTCCATGAAAAAAGCGTTGCTGGTGTCGGCGTTTTTCTTCGTCGTCCTGTTTCTTTTCGGCTCCAGAACCGTCGTCCAGGACGGAAATTCGGCGACGACCGCGGCGTCCGCCTTCATGCATGCGCCGCTGGCCTTCGTCCCCAATCAGGGGCAATTCGACCCGGAGGCCGCGTTCAGCGCGATGACTCCGGGTTTTACGCTGTGGCTGACGCCCAGGAGCCTGGTCTTCGACGCCGGCTCGGGCTCCGCGGGCCGGTCCGTTTCCCGGCTCGAGTTTCTGGGCGTTGAGCCCGAGGTCCGGATCACGGCCGAAGAGCCGTCCGGCGCCGCCATGAATTGCTACCGCGGCTCGGATCCATCCCGCTGGAAGACGGGTCTCCCGACCTCGGCCGCCGTCCGCTATGCCCGACTCTATCCCGGCATCGACCTCAAGGTCTACGGGACGGGGGGCGCGATCGAATACGACTGGATCGTCGACCCCGGCGGCGATCCCGGCCGCATCCGCTTCAAATATGAGGGGACCGAAGCCGCCGGCATATCGACCGAGGGCGACCTCGTCGTCCGGATGCCGTTCGGCGAGCTCCGCCACCGCAAGCCCGTCTGCAGCCAAGAGGTTTCCGGCGGTTATCGAGCAGTCGACGCCGCGTTCAAGGATCTGGGGGAAGGCCTCTTCGGGTTCGAAGTCGGCGCCTACGATCGCGGCCGGACTCTCGTCATCGATCCTCTCGTCCTGGCTTTTTCGACGTACATCGGCGGGACCGAGGGGGAACAAGTCGAGAATATCGCCGTCGATTCGCAGGGGGCGGTCTACGGAGCCGGAAATACCGTTTCCTCCGATTTTCCGCGAAAGAATGCGGCGGATGAAACCTACGGCGGCGATCGGGAGGCCTTCCTGTTCAAGTTCGATTCGCGCGGCCGGCTCGTTTTTTCGACGCTGCTGGGAGGGAGCGACAGGGACTCGATTTATAAGGGCGTCGCCGTTTCCCCCGACGGTTCGGTTTGGGTCGCCGGCGGGACCCGTTCTACGGATTTTCCGATCCTCAAAGCGCTGGACCCCACGCATAATGGAGATTCCGACGCGTTTGTCGCCCACTTGGGAACAGACGGGGCTCTCAAGTCATCCAGCTACTTGGGAGGATCACAGACGGACATCGGCTGGGATATCGCCGTGGGACCGGATTTGTCGGTTGTGATTACCGGTTACACATATTCAGCGAATTTCCCCGTGAAGAAGGCCTACGATAAAAAATGGAACGGAGCTGCGGATGTTTTTCTCATCAAGCTCAACTCTAGGGCTTCCGCCGTCGTGTTCTCAACCTTCTTCGGGGGAAGCGAATGGGATGATTCCAAAGCATTGGCCATGGATTCCCTCGGGAGCATATATTTTACGGGAGAAACGCTTTCACCGGACATGCCCGTTCTTAATGCTTTTGATGCCACTTACAACGGCGGAGGGGGCGACGGGTACGTGGCGAAATTCTCAAAAGGCGGGTCCCTGATCTATTCGACCTACTTTGGAGGAGGAAGCCGAGAGATCCCCGAAGACATCGCATTGGATTCGAAGGGGGGGGCCGTTATCGTGGGGGGAACCTCGACCGTTGATTTCCCGGTCAAGAACGCTTTCCAGCCCAAGAAATCCGGATTATGTGACGCCTACATCATCAAGTTTCTCCCCAGCGGACAGGCCTTGGATTTCTCCACGTATCTTGGCGGCTCAAAGGATGATTGCGCCTATGCGGTCTGCGTGGATTCGTCCGGCAGGATTTGGGTCGGCGGAGAATCCTATTCAAAAGCCTTTCCCCTCAAGAATCCTTGGAGTCGCCGCTTCGCAGGGAAGAGCGAAGGCTTCATCTCGCGCTTCAGCCCGTCCGGGGGGGCGCTCGAGCTGTCGACCTTCATAGGCGGCAATAATAATGATACCGTAAAGGCCCTCGCTCTTGGGACGGACAACTCGCTCTACGCCGGCGGCGGGACGAAATCCGCTGATTTCAAGGTCAAAAAAGCTTATTATCCCAAGCTAAAAGGCGAAGCGGATTGCTACATCGTCAAGTTTAGGCTCTAGCTAGGCGAGAATGGAGATGCCGGCCCCGCTCAGCGGGGGCGGAGGTGGCGGCGGCGGAAGAACCACAGGCCTACACCGAAATAGAGCGCGGTCAGGACGGCGATCCCGGCCAGCTCAAACGTAATATCCTTCAGCCCGGCGTTGAAATTCAGAATCTTATTGAACGCTTTGACCGTCAGGGCGGTTGGCAGAATATCATTGGCGTAGAGCGTATGTGAGCCCAGTTGTAAGAAATTGATCTTCGGCAGCGGGAACAGGCTCTCCGAGAAGAACATCAGGACGAAGAAGGGGAAGACGCCCACGGTCAGCAGCTCGTAGATCGTCCTCATCCATCCGGCGACGATCAAGCTGACGGCGAAGACCGAAACCGTCGAGAGCGCGCCGACGAGGAAGAACAGCGCGAGCGACCCCCCGCTCCGATAGCCGACCGACCCGGCCGCGAGATACGTTAAGGCCAGGGCGACGGTCCCGATCAAGAGCTGAACGGCGCCGACCGCCGTCAGGAATTGGACGGCCGAGAGTTTGGACATGACGAGGCGCGTGATCGTGCCCTTGTCGACCTCCTTGATGAGCGAGGCCGCTGCCGTGAACAGGATCATGATGATCGCCAGCACCAGGAGGGCCGGCACGTAGAGGTCGAACTCGTTCAGGCTGCGGGCGGCGCCGATCCCCTCGAACTCGACCGCGGCCGGAAGCTCGATCCGTTTTGCGGCGGAGACGAAAGCGTATGTGAGGTAATCGGCGTAAGAGGCGGCCACCATGAAGCGGGCGCTCGCCTCGTCGCCGATCGTCCTGATGGGGGCCGTCCGGGCCGCCCCCGGCGCCGCCCCGTCCGCGGGCTCGGCGATGAACGCCGAGAACCCCTCGGGAATCACGACCATGAGATCCGCGTCCCCGTTCTTCAGAAGGCGCTTCCCGTCCTCGACCGACGCCGCCCTCCGCGTCTTGAAGTAAGGCTTCCCGTCGGGGTACTCAGCACCGGCCCATTCGGCCTCGAGCGCGTCGCCGGCCCGCACCTCCCGTCCGTCCTCGGCGACGGACGGCCGGTCCTGGTTCAGGACGATCAGGTTGTAGCTCGGGCTCGTCCCGCCGAAATAGGCGGACATCATGTAGACGAAGAAGGGGCCGAATACCAGCGCCAGGACGAGGATCTTCCACTCGCGCAGGTTCTCCTTGAACGTCTTGCCGAGATAGGCCAGGAGCTTGTCCATGATTATTCCCTCAGCCCCCGCCCCGTGAGCCTGATGAAGACGTCCT
>JAFGBC010000239.1 GCA_016933355.1 Candidatus Aminicenantota bacterium | reverse complement strand
GTAGACGGTCAGCCCGTTCTTGAGGACGATCTTCTCGGGCGCCGGGAGCTGGGCGGCCGCGGCCGGGGCGGCGGCGCCGGCCAGGAGCGCGGCGATCAGGACGAAAGCGGCTGCGAACGAGCGACGGGCGTTCACTTGGCACCTCCCTCGGGGATGAGCTTCCCGATCGTCTTATTGTTCTCCTGGAAGTATTTCTGGGCGACCTCCCGGACTCGCTCGACCTTGACGGCCGCGTAATCGTCCATCAGCGTGAAGACCTTGCCGAAGTCGCCGTAGAGGATCTCGGCCCAACCCAGCCGGCCGGCCCTGCCGGCGATCGTCTGAAGCCCTTGGTAGAAGTCGCTCCGGATGATGTTCATGGCCTTCTCGTATTCCGCGGGCGTGATGCCCTCGGCCTTGATTTTGGCCAGCTCCTCCTCGATGACCCGGTCGATCGCGTCGAGGTCGGCGCCCGGCCGGGGCTTGACGTCGATCGTGAACAGGAAGGGGTCGATCGTCGCCTGGGCGCCGCCGCCGACGCGGATGGCGAGCTGCTCCTCGCGGACGAGGCGGCGGTAGAGGCGGCTGCTCTCGCCCTCGAGCAGGGGGCGGGCCAGGATGTCGAGCGGTAGGAAGTCGGAATCCTTAACCGACGGCGCGTGCCAGACGGCCTGGAAGGACGGCGTCTGGGCCTCCTTGCGGACGAGGACGGTCTTGAGGCCCTGCTGGGGCGGCTCGACCGTCGAAACGGGCGGGGGGGGCGGCGAGGCCGGGACGGGGCCGAAGTATTTGCGGATGAGGGTCAAGGCGGCCGACGGGTCGAAGTCGCCGACGACGATCAGGACCGCGTTGTTGGGCGCGTAGTAGGTTTTGTAATAGGCCAGGACCTCGTCGCGGCGCCAGCTCAGGATGTCGCTCATCCAGCCGATGACGGCCCAGTGGTAGGGGTGGGCCATGATCGCGGTCGCCCGGACGTTTTCGGAGAGGATGGCGTCGTTGTTGTTCTCGACGGCCATGCGGCGTTCGGAGGCGACGACCCCCCGCTCGGACTCGAAGACCTCGGGGACGAAGGCCAAGCCCTGGATGCGGTCGGCCTCCATCTGGATCATCTCCTCGAGGGCGGCGGCCGGGAACCAGTCCGTGTAGCCGGTCATGTCGTCCGAGGTGAAGGCGTTGTTGCGGCCGCCCGCGAACTCCATCCGGCGGTCGAACTCGCCGGGACCGATGGCCGGGGTGCCGTTGAACATCATGTGCTCGATAAAATGCGAGACGCCGGTCAGGCCGGGCCGCTCGTTGCGCGAGCCGACCCGGAAGTAGGTGTAGAGGGCGACGTTGGGGATGTTGTGGTCTTCGACGAGGAGGACCTTGAGGCCGTTGGCCAGGGTGTGGACGCGGACGTCGGACCTCTGGAAGGCCGCCGAAAGGGACGGGGAAAGGGATAGGGACAGGGCGGCCGCCAGGACGAGCGCGACGGCGAGTCTCTTTCTCATGGCATCACCTCCGTGGAGCGCGAAAATTCATTTATACCATACCCGCCCGGCCGGAAAAAGAGGCCGGCGGTTGATCTCGGGACAGGCGGGATCAATGGAGTTCGAATGATGCGAAATTGCCGCGGCGTAAAGGGGAGGGATAGTCGACTCGAAGGCGCGTTCGCTTTCCCCGGCGAGGAAAGCTTCGCTCGATTCGAGGCTCCGCTCCCCTGCGGCCGCTTCGCTCTGCAGGGACCATGCCCGCTCGCCCCTCCGACGGCCTTCTCCCCCCCATTAATCCCGCCCTACTCAAGATTATAGCCCCGTTTACTTTTGGGGCGGGTCTTGGTATAAAGGGGCGGCGAGGTGGCGGATGCACATCCTATTCAAGCAACAGCTCCTGGACCGCGAGAGGCTCGTCGGGACGCTCTTGACCCTGCCGACGCCCGAGCTGGCCGAGATCGCGGCCGACGCCGGCTTCGACTGGCTGTTCCTGGACATGGAGCACGGCCTGCTCGACTCGCTGGCCGTCCAGCGCATCGCCCAGGCCGTCGGCGAGCGCTGCCCCTGCGTCGTCCGGGTCCCCCTGAACGAGGAGGTCTGGATCAAGAAGGCGCTCGACGCCGGCGTCGCCGGCCTCATCTTCCCCCATCTCAACACGCGCGCCGAGGCGGAGCGCGTCGTCCGAATGAGCCTGTTCTCGCCCGAGGGCGAGCGGAGCATCAGCCTGGCCCGGGCCTCCCGCTTCGGCCTGAAGCTCGAGGAATACCTCGTCGAAGCCAACCGGAGCACGTCGTTCATCGCCCAGGTCGAGCACATCGAGGCCGTGCGCAACATCGACGAGATCATCACGGTCCCCGGCATCGACGCCGTCCTGGTCGGCCCCTACGACCTGTCGGCCAGCCTGAAGAAGCCGGGCCAGGTCGCCGACGCTGAAGTTCAAGGGGCCATCAAGCAGGTCCGCAAGGCGTGCGATGCGCGCAACGTCCCGGCCGGAATCTTCGCCGGCGACACGGCGGCGGCCGAGGCCGCCTTCCGGGCCGGGTACAGCTTCGTCTGCGTCGCGACCGACATCACGCTCTTCTCGCGCGCGGCCGCCCAGACCGTCCGCGACCTCAAGTCCTGTTAATTCCGGGGACACCATCCTCAATTTTTTACCCTTCTGAAAAGAGGGCACATGATCTCTGCCGACGCATCGATGAAAATAATTAGGTATGGTGCCCCCAGAATTATTACCGGAGGGTGAAGGAGAGGTTGAGGCTGCCGAAGATGCTGTTGTTGCGCTGGGTTTCAAACTCCTTCGTCTTGGCGACGTAGCCGAAGCTGAAGCGCAGGCGCTTGTAGCGGAGGGCGAACCCGGCGGCCGCGACGGCCCGGAACGCGTTCTTTTCGACGCGATGGCTCGACCGGAAGGTGTTGCCGTCGAGGAGCAGGTCCCGGGCAACCCACTGCCCGTCGACGGTCAGGTAGAAGTGAACGCCGACGAGGCGCCTCCCCGCAAGCCGGAGGTCCCGCTCCTCGAAGAGGGAGGCGCTGTCGCTCCCCGGCTGGATCAGGGACGTCCCGAAGTCGCCGGGAATGTCCCATCCGCCCCGGATCTCGAACCCGCTGCGGGCGCCCGCCCACAGGTTCGAGAGCTCGAACCCGCTATGCCCGATGAGATCCCAGCCGGCGCCCCCCGATTCGGACGTCCGGTCGTGTTTCCATTTGTGGTCGTAGACGACGCCCAGCACCGGCTCGTCGTGAAGCTCGTGGGCCCAGCCTTCGGGAAACGTCCATCTGAACAGGTGGTGGATTTTGCGCTGCACCCAGCCGGCCAGCGAGCTCGGACCGACCAGTCCCGCGTAGAGCTCGACCGTGTCCATGAAGCCGCCGTCCTTGGCGTGAAAGCCGAGCGAGGCGTAGCTGATGCCGGCATAGGGCCGGTCGTCGGGGATGAGGTCGCTGCGGAGGATGTCGGCCGGCGTATAAATGCTCTGCCCGACCGACAGCGATACGAACCGGCTGGCGCCCTCGGGTTGGACGACGGGGAATTTCCGGCTCAGCCCGTCCCACCAGCCCGGCAGACGCACCCTGTCGCCCTCGGCGTTGAGGTCGAGCGAAACCCAAACGAAGCGCAGCCCGTTGGTGTAGCCCCGGTCGGTCCCGGCGAAGACGTCGT
>JAFGBC010000055.1 GCA_016933355.1 Candidatus Aminicenantota bacterium | reverse complement strand
TTCGGTCCGGACGGTCTCCGCCGGGTCGGACAATCCTTCGAGGCCCAGCTTCCGGGCCAGCTCGAGGAGGATCCAAGCGTCCGGCTTGGCCTGTCCGGGTGGGTCGAGAACTTTTTCAAACCGGAGAACCCGGCCCTCGAGGTTGAGGTAGGTCCCGCCGGTTTCGAGGAACGAAGCCGCGGGCAGGCAGACGTCGGCGGCCGGAGCGCCCTCGTCCAAGAAGCACTGCTCAAGGATGAGGAATTCCGGGCGGCCATCGTCCGGGCCGGGACCGGACCCGAGCGAGACAACGGCCTTGGCCGCCCCGGCGCTCCCCGCAGGAATCCCCGCCAGCCTCAGACCGTTCGAACCGACGGCGGCAAGGAGGGGAATCGCGCGGAGTCCGCTCGGCCGAACGCCGCTCGGAAGCGCGGGGAAGGCTTCGGCGTCAAAGAGAAGCAGGCCCGGGAGCCTATTTTTCGTCAGATCCAGGAGCGCGTGACGCTCGGCGCGACGCGGACCGGAGGCCTCGCTTCCGCTCGGGCTCGACGCGCACAGCCCGGCTAGAAAGGCCTCGGCTTCGGAGGCGTCGACCCGGATCCTCAGGGCTTCCTGGCGATAAGGCGGGAGGCCTCCCGTATCGACGACCGCCAGGACGGCGCCCCTCCGGACGGCTTTGACGACTTCGAGCCACACGATCGGACGGGAAACCAAAAGGTCCAGCCCGAAGAGGATGATCGTCCCGGCCGCCGCGATCTCGGCGCGGTCGAAGCGCACGACGCCGCCCGCCGCGGCGGGGGCCGGACCTCCGCGAGCGCGAGCCCCATGAAACCGCTGCGCCAGCTCGGCGAACAGAAAGGCGTCCTCGAGCCGGACCTGGTCCGACGCCAGGAACGCGACCTCGTTCGGCGGGAACCTCTTCAATCCGGCGGCCGCGGCCTCCAGCGCCTCCTCCCACTCGACCGGGACGAGCGTCCCGTCCTTGCGGACCATCGGACGCGTCAGCCGCTTCGGGCTCTCGAAGACGGCGCGGACCGCGAACCGGCCTTTGACGCAGGCCTGACCTGAGTTGGCGGGTCCGTTTGCGGAGGGGCGGCTGGCGAGGACGCGCCCCGCCCTCACTTCGACGATCAGCTCGCAGCCGTGGCCGCACAAAGGGCAGACCGTGAGCGCCTCGCGATCGGGGCGAAGGTCGGGCCGGCTCCCCCGATCGACCAGGCTCCCGGTCGGACAGACATCGACACAAGCGCCGCAGAACTGACAGCCCGCTTCGAGGAGCGTCCGGTCGAAGGCCGTCCCGACCTCGCTGCTCGGCCCCCGGTCGAGGAAGGTCAAGACCGAGGCCCCCCGGACTTCGTCGCAGACGCGGACGCAGCGCCCGCAGAAGATGCACAGGTTCGGGTCGCGGTCGAAGAAGGGGTCGTCCTTGCGGACGTCCCGGTTCCGGTAGGCCGCCGGAAGCGAGACGGCGTCGACGCCGAGGTCGGCGCAGACGCGCTGGAGCTCGCAGCGGCCGTTGCGCGAACACAGGACGCATCCCGTCGTCTCGCCGACCTTGCGGATGGTGGACTTCATCTCGTCGCAGGCGTCCTTCTCCCCGCAGACAAGGCAGGCATAGGGGTGCTCGGAGAGGATGAGCTCCAGGATGCGCCGCCGCAGGTCTTTGAGCCGCGGCGTGTTTGTCGCGACCTCCATCCCCTCCTCGGCCCGGACCGTGCAGGAGGGAAGAAGCGCCTTGTGGCCGCGGACTTCGACCAGGCACAAACGGCAACCGCCGAACGGCTCCAGGCCCGGATGATCGCATAGGGAGGGGATCGCGATCCCGGCCTCGCGGGCGGCCTCGAGGATGGTCCAGCCGTCCCGGGCTTCCACGATCCGGCCGTCGATCGAGAGCTTCATGCCGTCTCCCGCTCGCGGCCGGTCAGCCTGCGGACCGCGGCGATCTTCGGGGGGCAGGCCGTCCGGCAGGCGCCGCATTTCGTGCAAAGGGCCTGCTCGATGAGATGAGGGCGCTGCGGCGCGCCCCGGACCGCGCCGGCCGGGCAGGCCTTGGCGCATAGGCCGCAGCCGACGCAGCGTTCGGGGTCGATCCGGAACTCGATCAGCTCCTTGCAGACGCCCGCCGGGCAGGCTTTGTCCCGGATGTGCCGCTCGTATTCGTCGCGAAAATAGCGCAGCGTCGTCAGGACGGGATTGGGAGCGGTGTGGCCCAGGCCGCAGAGCGAGCCCGCGCGCACCGTGTCGGCCAGCTCCTCGAGCTTCTCCAGGTCTTCCTCGCGGCCGAGGCCCCGGCAGATGCGGGCCAGGATCTCGTGCATATGGCGCGTCCCGATGCGGCAGGGAGCGCATTTCCCGCAGGACTCCTCCCGCGTAAAGTGGAGGAAGTAATGGGCAACCTCGACGACACAGGTGTCCTCGTCCATGACGATCAGCCCGCCCGAGCCCATGATCGACCCGGCAGCCGTCAGGCTTTCGTAATCCACGGGCAAGTCGAGGAGCGAAGCCGGCAGGCACCCCCCCGACGGGCCCCCGGTCTGGATGGCCTTGAAGCGTTTGCCGTCCTTGATCCCGCCGCCGATCTCGAAGACGATCTCGCGGAGCGTGATCCCCATCGGCACTTCGACCAGGCCCGAGTTGTTGACGTTCCCGACCAGAGAGAAGATCTTGGTCCCCTTGCTCCGCTCGGCGCCGACCTCCGCGTAGCGGGCGGCGCCGCGGCCGATGATCGTCGGAACATTGGCCCAGGTCTCGACGTTATTGATGACGGTCGGCCGCCCCCAGAGGCCGCTCTCCGTCGGATAGGGCGGCCGCGGCCGGGGAAACGCCCGCCGCCCCTCGATCGAGGCCAGGAGCGACGTCTCCTCGCCCGAGACGAAGGCGCCCGCGCCCTGGAAGACGCGGAGGTCGAGGGCGAAGCCGGATCCGAGGACGGACGGGCCCAGCAGCCCGAGCCGCCGCGCCTCCTCGATCGCCCTCTGCGCGTTGGCGACGGCCAGAGGGTATTCGTTCCGGACATAAATGACGCCTTCCCGGGCGCCGATCGCATAGGCCCCGATCGCCATGCCCTCGATGACGGCGTGGGGATTCCCTTCAAGCAGGCTCCGGTCCATGTAGGCGCCCGGATCGCCCTCGTCGGCGTTGCAGACGACGGACTTGGGGCTCCCGGCCGCCTCGCGGCCGGCCCGCCATTTCAGCGCCGTCGGAAAACCCGCCCCTCCCCTTCCCCTCAGGCCGGAGCGTTGGACTTCGGCGATGACATCCTCGGGCGTCATCTCCCCGAGAGCCTTGGCCAGCGCCTGATAGCCGTCGAGAACGATGTAATCCCGGATTTCGGTCGGGTCGATCCGGCCGTTGCCGCCGAAAATGAGGCGCGTCTGCTTTTGATAGAAGGGAATCTCGCCGACGTGAACGGCCGGCCGGCCCGAGGCCGGATCCCGATAGACGAGCCTGTCCACGACCCGGTTGTTCAGGACGGTTTCCTCGACGATGTCGCGCGCGTCGCCGGGCTTGACGCGCTGATAGAAGATGCCCTCGGGATTGATGAGGACGATCGGACCGCGTTCGCAGAAGCCGTGGCATCCGGTGACCAGGACCCTGACGCCGGGGCTGCGGCGCGCCGCTTCCTCGCGAAGCGCCCGGGCGACCTCGTCGCAGGCGTAGGCGTGGCAGCCCGTCCCGCCGCAGACGGCGATGGTCCTCCCCTCTCCCCGCCCCTCGGCCCGGAGCTTCTCCCGCAACGCCGCCAGGCCGTCGCGGTCGAGAAGCGCCGTGGCCTTCATCTCCTGCTCCATGCGCCGTCAAGCGGGTTCATCGGCCTCGGAGAGGATCTCCGCGACGAGGTCGGCGGCTTTGCCGGGATTCATATGGCCGTGTGTCGCTCCGTCGGCGATGACAATAGGGCCGAGCGCGCAGGCGCCGACGCAGTTGACGGTCTCCAGCGTGCAGACGCCGTCGGGTGTGGTCCCGCCCGGCTCGATCCCCAGGATCCTGCGGCATTCGTCGACGACGCGGCGGGCGCCCCGGACATGGCAGGCCGTTCCCGTACAGACGGTGATGCGGTGGCCGCCCCGGGGCGCGAAGCTGAAAGCCCGGTAGAACGTCACGACGCTCGCGATCTCCTCCTCGGTCAAGCCGAGGCGCTCGGAGAGTCGGACCACCGCTTCGCGGGGGATATGGCCGCACTCGGCTTGGATGCGGTGAAGGAGCCCGATGAGGTCGGCCCGGGCGAAGGGCCCTCCGTCCAAGATCCGGTCCAGGGCGCCTTCCGCCGGCAGCGGGGAGGAGGCTGGATTTCGCTCTTTAGACATGGGTGCCGCGATGGGGGGACATAATATCAGAATCGGGTCGGGCAAGACAACCGACGCGGCGGGCGGAGGCTAAGCTCCCGTCGGGCCTATCTCCGGTAGACGATCTTCCCGCCCAGGACGGTCAACAGGACATGGGCGTCCTTGATCCGCTCGGGCGACTCGCGAAAGATGTCCCGGTCGAGGACGACGAGGTCGGCGAGCTTGCCCTCGCGGATCGAGCCCTTGCGCCCCTCCGCGAACTCCGCGAAGGCGCCGCCCATCGTGTAGCCGTAGACGGCCTCTTCAACGCTGATCCTCTGCTCGGGGAACCAGCCGCCCGGCGTCCTGCCGTCGATCGTGGCCCGGGTCACCGCCGCCTGGATCCCGGCCAGCGGGTCGAGGGGCGAGACGGTCCAGTCCGAGCCGAAGGCAAGGGAAACGCCGCTGTCCAGGAGCGAGCGGAAGGCGTAGGTCGTCCGACAGCGCTCGCGGCCGATCTTCGTTTCGGCCCAGCGTCCGTCGTCGACGGCATGGTAGGGCTGGACCGAGCCGATGACGCCGAGCCGGCCGATCCGGCCGATGTCGGACGGACGGAGATGTTGGGCGTGCTCGATCCGCCAGCGCCGTTCGCGGGGGCCGTGAGCCGCCAGGGCCTTCTCGTAGATATCGAGGAGCATGGCGTTGGCGCGGTCCCCGATCGCGTGGACGGCGACCTGGAGCCCCGCCCGGTCGGCGGCGAGGATCCGCTTCTCCATGATCCCCTCCGGGAACATCTGCGCGTTGAGGATGCCGCGGGTCGACGGATCGTCCGTGTACGGCTCGAAGAAATAGGCCGTGGCCGAGCCCAGCGAACCGTCCATGAATCCTTTCAGGCCGGCCAGCTTCAGGAGGTCGTCGCCGAACGGTCCGCGGAGCCTCAGGCGCGCGAGAAGATCGACCTCGGTGATCGGGATATAGACGGCGAGCCGCGCCGTCAGCCGGCCGCTCCGCCGCATTTCCTGGTAGGTCTCGAAGCTCGCGGCATCCGACATATCGTGGATCGAGGTCAGCCCGCGCTCGGCGGCTAACCGCAGGGCCGCCTCGGCCGCCCGGATCCGCTCCTTGAGCGACGGCTCGGCGACGAGCGCGAAGACGGGGTCCATGGCCGCGTCTTTGAGGATTCCCGTCAGTTCGCCGCTCGCCGGGTCCTTGTGGATCTCGCCGCCGGGCGGCTCCGGGGTCGCCCGTGTGAGGCCGGCCATCTTCAGCGCCGCGGCGTTCACGAGCGCCATATGGCCGTCGAAGCGGGTGACGCAGACGGGATTGTCCGGCGTCAGGTCGTCGATCCAGGAACGGTCGGGGAGCTCGGGCGGCGTGAAGGACTGGTGGTCCCAGTCGCCGTTCAGGATCCATTCGCCGGGCTCGATCGTCTCGACGCGGGCGGCGATCCGCGCCCGGAACGCCTCGCGGCTCGTCACGTCGCGAAGCTGGACGCCGGAAAGGGCGGCGCCCCCGGTCAGGAAATGGGTGTGGCTGTCGATGAAGCCGGGCAGGACCAGCGCGCCCCGCAGGTCGATCGTCTCGCGGGCGGGCCCGGCTTCGGCCCCGACCTCGGCGGCGCTCCCGACGCGCAGGATCGTTCCGTCGCGCACGGCCACGGCCTCGGCCCGGGGCCGGTCCGGGTCCACGGTATAAACGGAAGCGTTGGTCAGGATGAGGTCCGACATGGTCCCTCCTTTTCGATCGCACGCGCCCGTGACAACGAGCGCCGCGGCCGCCGCGATCGCGATCCTTTTCTTCGTCATGATCGTCTCCTCGGCCCCGCCCCGCTCAAAGGGCGATCGTCATCAGGTCGGCCGGAATCACGAGCCGGCCCCCGAAGCCCAGCCGGATCTCGTCCTCGACCTCGGCCATATCGTACTCGACCTCGCCGAAGAAATGCCCCGGGACGAGGAGCTTGACGCCCGCCTCCTCGCTCAGCCGGCCCAGGTCCAGCGCATGGGTATGCATCTTGGCCGGCGCGGGGAACTCCCGGAAGCATCTCGACGGAACGCTGCAATCGTGGATCAAGACGTCGCAGCCGGCCACCCATGCGAAGAAGGGCGGATGGGCGGGCGTGTCCCCCGAGTAGGCGATCGTCTTCCCCTCGAGGTCGAAGCGGAAGGCGAGGGACGAGGAATGATGAGGCATGCGCAGGGCGGACAGCCCGACTCCCGGCGCGCAATCGGCCCGGCCGCCCGTCTCGACAACCCGGAAGGCGATCCGGCGCAAGATCTTCTTCGCCCTGAGGTTGAACAGGTCGAGGAGGCGTCCGCAGAAGGCGACGGTTTCGGCCGATCCCCAAAGGACGACTTCGCCTTCGTCGAGCATCAGGCTGTGGATGAAAGCGGGCAGGCCGTAGACGTGGTCGGGGTGGACATGCGTCACGGCGATATGCCCGATCGAGCGGGGGTCGATCCCGAGCGCCTTGATCTTGACGAACGCCCCGCCGGGGCAATCGACGAGCACCGAGACGCCGTCATGGTTCAGCAGGAAGGACATGTTGTCCCGCTCGGCCGAAGGCACCGCTCCGCCCGTCCCCAAGAACCGGATGTCCGTCATGGCGATCAGAGTCCTTTATAGCCGTAATGAATCGCGAAATCAACCCGGAGCCGGAGCGGAATCGACTCGCCGGGGCAATTCCGCGTCCTTCGAGCCCTGTCGCCCGAGCCCGGCGATATTGACAGGCGGAGACGCATCGGATAAAAAGGGGTGTCATGCGCGACGCCGAGCTGACCGTCTCCGCTCCCGGCCGGATTTGTCTGTTCGGCGAGCATCAGGACTACCTGGGCCTGGACGTCATCGCCGCGGCCGTCGACGTCCGGATCCGGCTCGCCGGCCGGCGCCGGGCGGACTCCCGCGTCGTCTTCGAATGTCCCGACGTCGGGGAGCGGGAGGAATTCGACCTGTCCGGCGAGATCCCCTACCTCAAGCCCCGGGACTACCTGAGGAGCGTCGTCAACGTCCTGCGGAGGGCGGGCGTCCTCCTGCCCTCGGGCTGGGACGTCCTCGTCCGGGGCACGATCCCGATCAACGCCGGCACTTCGAGCTCGTCGGCCCTGGTCATCGCCTGGATCCGCTTCATCGTCGAGGCCGCCGGCCTGAGGGCGAGCGTGTCCCCCGAGCAAATCGCCGAGTGGGGGTATCTCGCCGAGGTCGCCGAATTCGGCGAGCCGGGAGGAAAGATGGACCATTACGCCTCCGCCAAGGGCGGGGCGCTCTGGCTCCGGTTTGACGATCCCCTCGGCCTGAGCGAGCTGCCCTTCCCGCCCGGCGAATTCGTCCTGGCCGATTCGCGGGAGAAGAAGGACACGACCGGGACGCTCGGCTCGGTGAAGAGCCGGGTTCTGGCAGGCGTCGCCGAGATCAGGAAGACGCTGCCCCGCTTTTCCCTCAAGGACGAGGAGGACCCGGCGGCCCGGCCCGCGATCGATCGACTCCCGGCCGACCCGCGCCGGCTGGTCGACGCCGCCCTGCGCAACCGCGACCTGACCCGGCGCGGCGTCGCCCTGTTCCGGACGCAGCCTTTCGACGACCGCCTCCTGGGCGACCTGCTCAACGCCCAACACCGCCTCCTCCGCGACGATCTCGGCATCTCGACCCCCAAGATCGACCGCATCCTGGACGCCGCGCTCGCCGCCGGCGGCCTGGGCGGAAAGATCAACGGCTCGGGCGGGGGGGGCTGCGCCTTCGTCTACGGGCCGGGACGGGCCGAGACCGTCGCCGAAGCCTGCGCCCGGGAGGGGGCAAGCCCCGCCGTCATCCGCATCGACGGCGGCGTCCGGGTCGAGCCCGGACCGTCGGCCGGGCGACCTTAGGAGAGCCCATGATAGACGCCACCCAAATCCGGAAAGGCATGATCCTCAACCTGGACAGGACCCTTTACAAGGTCATGGAATTCACGCTTATCACGCCCGGCCGCTGGAAGGCCATCGTCCAGATCAAGCTGCGCAACCTCCACGACGGAAGCCAGACCGAGCGCCGCCTCCGGTCCGAGGAGCGGGTCGAACAGGTCGTCCTGGAGGAAATCGAGATGGAATACCTTTACCGGGAGGGCGAGGATTACGTCTTCATGAACCTCGGGAACTACGAGCAGATCAAGCTCGCCCCCGACGTCATCGGCGAGGGCGTCAACTACCTCATCCCCAACGTCGTCTTCAACATCGCGATGCACGAGGGGACGCCCATCGGCATCGAGCCGCCCGTGACCGTCGACCTGCTCGTGACCGAAACGGCCCCTTTCCTCAAGGGCGCGACGCAGTCGGCAAGCAGCAAGCCGGCCACCCTCGAGACCGGACTGACCGTGACCGTTCCCCAGTTCGTCAAGGAAGGAGACGTCATCCGCATCGACACGCGGGACAACAAGTATCTGGAGCGGGTCAAGACCAGATAGGCCCGGTCCCCCTCAGAAAGTCTGACGGACGACGGCGACGTTCCCGTAGGCGTCCTTGACCCGCACGACGACGAGGTTGTCCGCGTCGCCGGCCAGGGGCAGGACGAAGGCGAAGCTCTCCTGCTTGGAATCGCAAATCCCATCCGTCGGGACGACGACCCGCCAGCCCTGGGGCCGGACCATGACTTCGGCCTCGGCGATGGCCGAGAAAGCGTCCTCGGCCTGGAAGGCGATGGCCAGGCCGCCTTTGCCCTTGTCGCGGACGGCCCCGAAACCCTTGATGACGGGAAGCGAGTTGTCGATGACGAGGGGCAGGCTGATGCGCTCGGCCCTGAGCTCGCTCCCGGCCGGGTTGGACGGAGCGTCACCGGCCTCGAGCTTGAGCAGGTAAATCCCGTCCGGAAACACCGTCGTATCGAAGGCGAACAGGTTCTCCGTCCAGCCGTCCTTGAGCAGGCGCCAGGACGCTTCGCCCTCCCGCTTGAGGCTCAGCCGGAAGGCGAGGACGTCCTCGTTCTCGTCCCGGGCCTCCCAGACCGCCGTCTGGTAGCCCTTGCGGACGACTTTCTTGGCAATCAGGACGCTCTTGCCCGGGTCGGGCTTGGACGGACGGCGGTCGGCGGCCGCGTCCAGGCCCCAGATGACTTCGTCCTGGACCGGCGGCTCGAGGTAGACTTCGTTGGGGCCCAGCCACTCGAGGCCGAGGATCTCGGGCTTGAGGTTGGCCGGCGCGTAGTGGAGGCGCGCCCGGACGACCGAGGGGGCGGCCCGACCCGTCTGGATCTTGAGCTGAACCCGGAACTGGAGATAGCGGGCGCGCGGGCTGAGGACGGCTTCCTCCGTCTTCTGGTAGGGCGGCGACCATTCGTTCCAGGTCGGGTTGGGCTCGGCCGTGTTGCCGCTTCGGGTCTGGAACTGGACGATCGCGCCCGGCGGGACGACGCCCTCCCAGACGAGCCGTCCCCAGGAGGCTGTGGTGCGGGCGTCCAGGACCGGACTGAGGTATTCTCCGGCCGGCCTCTGGTCGGCGTAGAGGACGGCCAGGCCGGGCGGGTTGTTGGATAAAACCCGGACGCCGCCGTCGGACGCGGCCAGGGCATAGACCTGCTCCGCGCTTTCCTGGGTCAGGAGCGTCGCACGCTCCTCGGCCTCCAGCGCGTAGAGACGGCCTTTCGGTCCGGTCCCGAACAGAATCCGGCCGCCGCCGAGGAGCCTGGCCATCGCGTAGACGAGCTCGTCCTCCGAACGCCACAGCGTCCGGGTCGGCCCGTCGGGCGTGATCCGGAAGA
>JAFGBC010000238.1 GCA_016933355.1 Candidatus Aminicenantota bacterium | reverse complement strand
GGGAAAACCTGGCAGGCGGCGCGGCGGCTCACGACCGAACACGGCATCTCGAACCCGCTGGCCCTCGCCGTCAGCGGCAACTCCGTTTACGTCGCCTGGTCGCACGCGATTTACGAACGCCATCAGGTGATCTGCTTCCGGAAATCCTCGGACCGCGGGGCCAACTGGGGGGCCGTCCAGCGTTTCAAGGAGGAGAGCGGCCTTTCGATGTGCCAGAGGCTCGCCGCCTCGGGGTCGAACGTCTATCTCATCTGGCCTCATTGGAACACCGACGAAAGGACAAACACGGAGATCTATTTCGCCGCGTCTTCAAACCGGGGGGCCTCTTGGGGGCCCGTCGTGCGGCTCACGGACAACCCGAAAGTCGACGAGCTGCCGGTTTGCGCGGCAGCCGGCTCGAAGGTGTACGCCTCGTGGGCCGATAACCGCTCGGGGAATTTCGAAATCTATGTCCGGACGTCGGCGAACGGCGGGGCGAGCTGGGCCGGCGCCAAGCGGCTGACCAAGAGCGCCGGGGAGTCCACATACCCCGATCTCGCGCTCGGCGATGCGGCCCTCTACGCCGTCTGGGCCGATGCTACGGCGGGCAACCACGAGATCTATTTCGCCGTCAGGAAGCTTCCGAAATAAGATTGATGAGAGGGCATTTCCATAATCCCATCGGCCCGCTCAGCGAGATGGCCCGGCCGGCTATTGTTCCAAGGGCGTGGCGCCTTCCTTCATTTCCCCCGTTCGAATGAGGCGCTCGATCCTATACGTCCCGAGCTTACGGGCCTTGAGGAATCCGTCCCAGGCCGCCTCGGCCAGCCTTCCGGAGTCCCGGAGATCGGCGAGCCATTCGCCGCAGGCCGAAAGGGGGCCCGGCGGCTCGACGCCGGCGTGGATCTCCTGGAGCCAGCGCTTGTTGAGCTCTTCCTGGGCTCCGATCGGGTCGGCCATCAGGATCGGCAAGCCCAGCCCGCAGTAAAACGCGAGCTCGCTGGGTTTCGTCCACAGGACGTCCGTCTCCCTCAGTCGCGCGTTGAAACGCTTCAGGTAGGCGAAGACGTCCTGTTCGTAGATGATCTGGAGGTTCCGGTCCAGCTCGCCGCGGAGGTCGGCCTCGCCGACCGCCCCCAGGACGCGTTGGTGAACCTTCTTTTGAATGCCGCAGGAGAGCGTGAGGCGGACTGCGCCGGCCCGAATTCGGTCTCTAAGGCTTCTTAGGATAGGCCTGACCATCTCGGTTTGAGCGCCCGCCCCGCCGATGGCGAACATGACCGTGAACGGTCCGCCCTCGTGGAGAGGAACGGCGTCCCGGCCCAGCCAGCCCATCACGGATTTCTGATGGTAGGAGAAGAACTTGCGAGTCGGGTCGAGACGGAGGAGGCGTTCGAACAGGTCGGCCTTGAGGATCTCCAAGCCGGCTTCCGACCCGACGTTTTCCTTGGGAAGCGGGAATCCCGTTATGATGACGGCGGCGTCGGGCACGCCGTAAGCGAGGAGCCTTCTGCGAACCTGGGTGCAGGGCGCCAGATAGCGGATCCGGCTCGTCAGCGGGTCCTCGGGAACCCAAACCCGGTTGAAATCCGCGTCGCAGATCAGGAGGTACTGGTCGCGCGGCTCGCCTCCGGCGGCTCTTTCCAAGGCGTCCAGAGCGATCGCCGTCGCGTAAAACGTATGAATGACCGGATCGGAGGTGCCGGCCACCGCGTCCTGAAGCCCCAGGCACAGCTTCCGTTTCCTGATCAGACGGCCGATGTATCTCACGGCGAGCGTCGGCCGGGACTGGTCCTTTTTCGGATAATAAGGGCGGATGCGCTGGACGGCCAGCATCAGGCCCAGGAGGGCCTTTCCGACGAGGGGAACGGCGCCGGCCTTGGACGCGGCGTAATAAAGGCGGCGCAGACGCCTCCAGATCCGGCGCTCGCGGGGCGGCGTCGTCCGGCGCGTCCCGTAGATGATGAAACCGTCCCGGGCGAGATCGCGCAGGGGATAGGCGGCCCGCAGGTGGCCAAGCCCCATCAGGACGGTGGCGATCCAGGCCCGGTCATGCGCCCTCAAAGACGACGTTCTCCATGTTCGCGGGCGTCAGGATCAAGGTGCTCTTGCCGATCTCGATCCGGCCCCCGCGCCAATCGACGCGGCGGCTGAAGAAGGGCGCGAGATAGACGGCGAGGAAGATCAGGTCCTTGGCGACGACCGCCGCGGGGAAAAGGAGGTGAAGGACGGGACGGCGGCGGTCCTCGGTGTTGACGAAGAGGAAATTCAGGTATTCGAGGAGGACCTTGAGCGCCGTCGCGACGGCCAGCAGGGTCAGCCCGGTCGGCCCCAGGACGGCCGGGGCGGTCAGGGCCAAGACGATGGGGTTGAGAAGGATTTCGAGGAGATAGACGGAGGGCCGGAGATGGAAGCGGAGCTTGGCCCAGCGCGACATCCGTTTGTAGAAGCTCCGCGGCGTGGCCGTCCGGCTGACGTTCGTGACCCAAGTGGAGTTGGTCGAAACCCGGTATCCGCCCTGGGCGAAGGCTTCGCCGAGCAGGAAGTCCTCGGCCAGGTAATCTTTGAAGTAGCCGAAGCCTCCGTAGGTCTCCAGCGTTTTCCGGTCGACGAGAAACGACTTGCCGACCAGGATGGGCCGGCGCCCGAGCAGCCAAGCGGAGAGGATGCTCCCGGAGGTTAAGACGTTGAGGCTTGTGTTCTCCATGAGGCTAGCGAAGGTCCGGCTCGATGTCCCCCGGATCGGCGAGAAGACAATCTTGGCGTCATGGGCGAGATGCTCGTCGACGAGACGGCGCAGGGCGTCGGGGGCGACCCGGATGTTGGCGTCAGTGACCCAGAACAGCCGCCCGCGGGCTTTGGCTTCAAGGAGCGCCAGCTTATGGACCTTGGGATTCTCGAATCTCGGGCGGCCGGTCGCGATGATGGCCGTGGGCACGCGAGGGTGAGCGGCCTGGAGGCGCTTCAGGGTGTCGAGGCAGGGATCCTGGAGGTCGTCCACGGCGAACAGGATCTCATAACAAGGATAATCGAGACTGTAGTACGATTCGAGGTTGGCCGCCAGGTCGTCGTCCAGGCCCTTAATCGGCTTGAGGAGGCTGACGATGGGATAGTCGGCGGCGTCGGCTGGAACGGTCCTCCCTCCCCGCCGCTGAGCCACCGTCAGGGCCGCGAACAGGGCGATCGCGAGTCCGGACAGCGTAAGTAGCGTCAAATAGACGGCGATCATCAGCCTTTTTATAGCGGACGAGCGTGTGCTTTTGATGAAGGAAGCATGAAATTAGCGTTGAGGCCGCAGGCCGCCGCAGAGGCTTGAACACATCTTCACCCCGGCTTCATCAAAACTTAACGCGCCGGGGGGACAATGGCGCGTGAACATCATGAGAGACATGCGAACGAACGATAACTGCGAACTCGGAATCCTCGACCCGGGGCGGGCCCGCCGGCTGCTGGCCGAGGGCTGGCAGGCCGCGGACCTTCACGTCCATACCCTCCATTCCTTAGACGTCATCCCAACCCGGCAGGTCGACCCTCTCGTCCTTTATCACAAGGCGCGGCGCCTCGGGATGAGCTACGTCGTCTTCACGGACCATGATACGATCGCCGCCTACGATCAGATCGGCTGGACGCGGGAAGGCCTCGTCCCGGCCGTCGAAGTCAAGATCCTCGACGCCAAGAACGTCGGCCACACCGTCCATGTCAACGTCTACACCCTGAATCGCGCTCAATACGCCGAGATCCGGAAGCTGACCGGGACCGCCCGCGACATCGGTCTCCTGACCGACTACCTCCGGGCCGAGGGACTGCCCTTCGTCTATAACCATCCGTTCTGGCACGAGCCGGGCGAGACGCTCAACATCCGGGCCGTTCTCGACATCGCCCCGCTCTTCCCGGTCCTCGAATACAATATGGGCCGGACAGGGCGGATCAACGCCCAGGCGCTCAACCTGGCGAGCACCCTGTCCCAGGGCATCGTGGCCGGGACCGACAGCCATGTCGGCGAGATCGGCCGCGCCTTCAGCCTCGCCCGCGGCGGGACGTTCAAGGAATTCTTCGCCGGGATCGCGGCCCGGGAGTCCTATATCAGTCCGGCCGACCTGACCCTCAGCCGGCTCAAAGAGGAAACGTCGACCCGGATCCGGCGGCTGTTCGACCGGGCGGCCTGGCTGCACGCCAAGGAAACGCTCGCTATGGAAACGGGCAGTCCTCTTCTGGATGCCATCGTCCGCCGGGCGGCCCGCCGCGACCCGAACGCGCCGGACCCCATCGGCTGGGTCATCGGCAAGGCCGTCGAAGCCCTCTCGAGCACGGGCATCCCCGGCTCCCTCTACCTCCGCTCCCAAGACGGTTTGGCCGATCGGATCGGGCGGCTGATGGAGAGCGCGAAGACCGCCGCCTGATTCCCGTTCTTCGAGCCGAGGCGCTCATCGCCGACGAGGACATGGGCGTCCCGCCGACGGTCTACGTCTTCCCGAAGACGGGCAAGGCCGGGACGGCCTGAGCCCTCCGCCCGCGGCTCAGCGGCCCGACGGCCACAGCCGGATCATGACGACGCCGTGGCGGGCGACGTAGGCCTTGAAAACCCCCTCATAGACCCCGAGATCCTGCTGGCGCCAAAGGTCGCGGGCCTTCTGAGGTCCCTCGACGCCGATCGCGGCCCAGTCCGCGACAACCTCGGCCAGGCCCGGGCCGCGGTTGAAAAGCCCGACGGCCTTCGACCCGTCCTGGAGCTCCCGAACCCAAACCTCGATGTTGCCGTCTTTGGCGGCGCGCCGGCCCGGACGGCCGAGCGGATCCTGGTCGACGTCGATGATCTCGTCGTTCGTGAGCAGGCCCAGGGTGAAGTCGTCGAGGCGGGTGATGTCGCCGCTGAAGATGAGCGGCGCGGCCAGCAGCGCCCAGAGCGAGACGTGCGTGTACTGCTCGTTGGGGGAGAGCGGGCTGGCTTCGTTCCCGCCCTCGGCGTCCGAAACGAAAGCCGAGCTCAGGATCCCGACGAGCAGATAATCGGGGTCGTTCCAGCCGCCCGGCCCGCCGAAGCCGTCGAGCCCGTTGTCGGCGTAGACGTCGAACCCGTCGCGGAAGAGGTTCCCGACGACGTCGTGGCCCAGATCGCCCGCCGTCCGCCAGCTGTGGCCGCCGACCTCCCGGCCCCACTCCCAGACCTTCCCCATCCCGTACTGGCAGAGGTTGAGGACGATATCGCGGGGCTGGCGGGCCAGGATCGCGCTGACCAGACGGTAGGGCTTCTGGAGCTCCTCGACGTTCTTTTCGTCCTTGGCGATCCGGCCGTAGGAGCACCAGTCGTACTTGAGGAAGTCGAACCCCCACTCGACGAAGCGGCGAACGTCGAGCTCCTCGCGGCCGTAGCTCCCCGTATAGCCGGCGCAGGTCTGCGGTCCCGGCGACGTGTAAATCCCGGCTTTCAGCCCCTTCGCGTGGATATAATCGGTCAGGCCCTTCATATCGGGGAAGCGCCGGTTGGCGTTAATCATGCCCCGCTCGTCGCGCGGCTCGCCGCGGAGGCCGGGGTCGTCGGACTCGGGACGGACGGCCCAGCAGTCGTCGATGTTGACGTATTGATAGCCGTGGTCGATCATGCCGCTCGCGACCATGGCGTCGGCCGCCTCGCGCATGATCCGATCGGTCACCCGGTTCTCCCAGACATACCAGCTGTTCCAGCCCATGTGGGGGGTGAGGGCCAGCCTGTCGCCGCAGACGATTCTGAAGGACCTCTCGGCGGCGCCCAAGGCGTTCGTCGCCTTGAGGGTGACGGCGTATTCGCCGCGGTCGGCGAGGATGCCCGTGATGCGCCCCGTCGCCGAGTCGAGGGCGAGGCCGTCCGGGAGCCCTTCGGCCGCGAAGGTCAGGGGTCGCTCGCCCGTGGCCGCGATCGTGTAGAGGAAGGGCGAGCCGGGCCGGACGCCGAAGATCATGGCCCCGTTGATGCGCGGGGCCGGTCCGGGCTTAGGCGTGAGGACGACTCTGGCCTCGGCCGCGAGGCCCGCCGAAAAAGCGGTCAGGATGATAACCGAAATGAGCAAGCGGGTTGTCGGCTTCATGCTGCGATTCTCCTTTTTTCGCCGGAAAGGCTATTGCCCGACGAGAAAGATGTAATCTAGTCCCAGGACGCTTCCCGCTCGCGCGGCGGGATTGGGGGCGAGGGCCCGGACCTCGAGGATATTGTCGCCTTCCCCTAAATCGAAGACGCCCAGCCGGGGCCGCGTCCAGTCCAGCGCCGGCGAGGAGCAATCGACGGCCTCCGCGGCGGGCGCTCCGTTGACGGCGAACGCGAAACGGCCGAAGTCGGGCGACTTGCACAGGTTGAGCTCGACGGCGTAGCGGCCCGCCCTCAGGACCGTGAAATGGACGGCCAGCCGGTCACCGGGCCGGGCGCCGCGCCAGACGAGGTGCGCAGCGCCCGAACAATTCGCCAGCCGTTCCCGCCCCGTCGTCCCGCCCCGCGACTCGGAGCGAAGCTCCTCGCCTTCGATAGGGTCGAGCATGGCGGCGCGCGGGCCGAGGTCGACGGGGGCGAGCGAGGCGCGGTCGACGGGACGCGGGCCCGGCGTCCCCGGGGCCGCGTACCAGTAGCCGACCTGGGCCCAGGTCGGCTTGCAGGGCATCCAGTGCCAGATTTCCTGGTCGAAGCGGAGGGCCGTCCGGAAGGGGAGGGCGTCGAGGACGTACCAACGATTCAGGCTGATATGGCCGCCGCTGGCCGGGCCGTCGACCCGGGTCTGGGCGTGATAGGGCCGCGTGAACGGCCGGTTGTCTCCATAGGCGTATCCGTAGTCGTCCTCGGTCCCCGTCCCGAACGTGCTCGGGAACGGCTCGCCGTCGATGAAAACCTTCTGGTCGCCCTCGCCCCACCAGATCAGGCCGTCGTTCGCGATCTCGTAGACGGTGCCGACGACCTTGCCCTCGCCGGTCGTCTCCAGGACGTTCGCGTCGAAGGGCGGCCAGGTCTCCCGGGTCAGCGTCCGCCACTGGGCGCGGAGATGATAGCCGCGCTCCGTGAAGTCATGGTCCCCGATCCTCAGGGCGAGCTCGACCGTATAGGGGATGGGGCCGGCGTTGCCTAGGCTAAGCTCCATCATGTCCCGGAACGGCATGAGCAGGCGGCTCGTCATCCGGCCCGTGCCGTCCACCGTGAAGAAGAGGTTTTCGTAGGGATTGATCCCCGGCCCGGAGCCGAAGAAATCGCCGAGCGGCGTCGCGACGCTCCGTTCGCCGTCGAAGCGAACGTCCAGGACGAGAAAGCGGAGGGCGTTGTGGGCCCGCTCCGGGTCGTTCCAAGCGCCCTCCTCCCGCGCGCCGAGGACGCGGGCCGACCATTCGAAGACGGCCTTCTCCCCCCGGACGGGATCCAGGCTCCGCGTCTCGCCGGGCGGCACGGCCAGGCGACGGACGATCCACTCCGCTCCCCGCGGAGCCGGCGCGGGCTCGGGAGCCGCGAGCAACCGCGCGACCCGGGCTTGAAGACCCGCCCAGCGCTCGGACCGACCCGGGTCGAACGTCTCGACCGGCGTCCCGGACGGGTAGGCGCGGTGGCCGATCTCGTAATAGAGGCGCAGCGGCCGGTCGCTCTCCTCGGCCGTGATCTTGAGCGAGGACGCGAACGGGAGCGGATAGTAGAGATTGCCCCCGCCGCCGCTGATGTAGGAGAAGTCCGGGCCGAAGGGCGGGGTCGTCCCCGTGAAGAGCGAGGCGAACGGGACTTCGACCCGCGGCCGCGCTTCGCCGTCGAAATAGAAGCGGACCGTGTTCGTCCGGTCCGGATTGGCCGACCAGAAGCGCGTGACGGCGCCCGGGCCGGCCAGGTCGGCCAAAACGTGTTCGGTGCGGCCGCCGTTCGTCTCGGTCCGGACGTACTGGCCGGCGTCGCGGTTGGCGAACCAGCCGTCGCCGCCCTCGTGGCTTTCCCGGTCGTAGCTCGAGGCCTGGGCGTGCTTAAAATAAGGAAAGGGCTTTCTGGCCAGCTTCTCGAAGTCGGCCATCTCAAGGAGAAGGCTCTCGACGGTGATGACCTCGCTGCGAGGCGCGCAGGCGGGACCGGCGATAACAAGAGCGCCGAGCAGGATTATCTTCAGGGCATCGCGCGTCCGGCTTCGCATGGCGGGAGGCTCGGCCGAAATATAGCATATGCTGAGGAGGCGCATCAATCCGCCGCAAACAAACGTTAGAGCCCCTCCTGCTCTTCCTGGACGGGAGAGGTCAGGGCAGGCGGTGCCTGGCGATCACGACCGGGATCGTCAGGTGGTTTGCCGCGTCGGCGGCTCCGGCATCGGCTTCGAGGAGAAGTCCGACGGCGGAGCGGGCCAGCTCGGCCAGGTTCTGGTCGGCGCTGATCAGGGGCCGCTTCATCAGGCTCGCGTACTCGCCGATGTCGAACCCGGCCATCATGACCGGCCGCGCCTGGCGGAGCTCGAAGTCGTTGACCGGACCGACCGCGCCGTAAAAGACCAGGTTATTGACGCAAAGGACGGCTTCGACGTCGGGGCGCTCGTCGAGGAGCCGGATCATCATCTCCCGCCCGGCTTGGGCCGTGTAGCCCTTGGACAGGACGAACGACTCGTCGAGGCGGCCCAGCGTCTCGACGACGGCCTTGCGGAAGCCCTTGAAGCGGGCGCGGGTGATATGGGTCTCGGGCGGGCCGCCCAGGAAGGCGATCTTCCGGTAGCCGCGACCCAGAATCTCCCGGGTGACTTCCTCGGCGGCCTCGACGTTCGCGCTCGTAACCCAGGGCAGGGCCGTGTCGGCGAAGATCCGGTCGACGAGGACGACCGGCGTCTCCCGGACCAGGATTTGCATGGACTCCCATTCGGCGGTCTGGATGGGCGCGATCAGGATGCCGTCCACTTTGCGGTCGACGAGAAGCTTCAGGTAGAACTCCTCGTTCTCGGGGACCTCGTTCGTGTTGCAGAGGATCATGCTGTAGCCGTGAAACCGAAGATCCTGTTCGATCCGGGAAGCCAGCTCCCCGAAGAACGGGTTCTGGATATCGCTGACGATCAGGCCGACCGTCATCGTCTTCCGCAGGCGGAGGCTGCGGGCCAGAATGTTGGGCCGGTAGTTCAGTCGGGCGGCCGCCTCGAGGATCTGCTCCCGGGTTATTGTTGAGATCCGGAAAGCGTCGGCCTTGCCGCTCAGGACGCGCGAGATCGTCGAGTAAGAGAACCCGGTCTGGGCCTTGATCGCTTTGATGCTCATCAGGAGGGGATGATAGCCGCGGATTCAGGCCGATGTCAAGGCGCGGGCGGGCGGCGGGCGGCGTCCACGACGCGCTCGACGAGGTCGCAGCCGAAATGGTCCCGGACGCGGAGGGCGGCCTCGGCCGCCGCGCCGTTCCCCCAGTCGTAAATAGTGAAGACGCCCATGCCCTCGCCGGCCGGGCTCGTTCGGCCGCCGTGCCCGTAGTTCTCCATGGTGAAGCCGAAGTCGGCGGGCCCGAACCAGGGATAGACCTTCTCCCACATCGCTTTCACGCCGGGATTCTCGGGACAATACATCATGATGAAGCCCGCCTTGAGCGCGGCGACGCCGCGCTCGGACAGGGTCGGGTCGCCCGTCACGCTCCCGTAGTCGAGGAAGAGCTCGGCGAAGAGCGTCTCGCGCGAGTCGTTCCATTCGCCGTCCGCGTTCATGACGCCGAAGCCTCCCAGGGCCGGGACGTGGATGAAGGGCGGCTGCCAGACCTGCTGGGCCATCGAGAGCTCGTCGAGGGTGCGGCGCCCCCAATCGAGGTAGGCGCGGCGCCCCGTCGCACGGAAGGCGGCCAGGAGCGCCTCGGCCGTCCAGAACATGGAGAGCGTGTTCTGCTTGACCATCGCGTTGCGCTCGACGCGCCGGTTCGCGAGGGCGTCCCTGCCCCACGCGCAGCACGACCAGTAGGTCTCGAAGTCGAGCCAGTCGCCGCGGGGGACGATCTCGGCCAGGACGGCGTCCAGGGCGCGAAGGGCGGCGTCGCGGTATCTCTCGTCGCCGGTCCCGGCCGCCAGCTCCAGGAGGAAGGCCGCGCTCAGGCTCGACTCCGGCGTCCGGTTCATGACCGGACCGGGCCGCTGCGTTTCGGGGTGGAGCCAGCCGGGGAAGAAGCCGTCCGGCGCCTGGAGCGTGAGCAGCCGTTCGCCGTAGGTCCGGGCGTAATCGAGGAGGCGCCGATCGGGCTCGAGCTCCTTGTGCCAACGCAGCATGAGGAGCGCCGTCCAGCTCGAATCTAGGAGATGGTACCAATCCGGCGTGATCCCGTGCTCGACCGGGCAGCGGTCCGAGTTCATCCAGCGAGCCGTCGCCCAGGGGCGGGGCCGGGCGAGTTTTCGACCGTCGACCTCGACGAGGTCGTTCTCGGTCCCGATCACGGAGGGGAACAGGCCGTCCTTCATGGGCGCGGCCAGGGCCAGCTCCTTGGTCAGGCGCGCCTTGCGCAGGAGCTCCTCGTCGCTCGTCGCCCGGGCGTAACGATAAAGGCCGGAGGCGCTGCGCAGGGACGAGAACCAGGCCTGGTTCCAGATCGACAGGACCTCGCGCTGGTACCAGGGGCCGGGGTAGTTCGGCGATTGCGAGACGTTGACGATGAACTGGGGGGCGCCGACGCGGACGCCGCCGAGGTCGAATTCCTGCCAGACGGACGCTCCCCAGCCTTTGAACGCCCAGTCGTAGGTGCGGCGCACGTAATCGAGGAGAGGCGCGCGGACGGGCTCGCCCTTCGCGAAGAGCGGACGGCCCCAGCGGCGCCAGAGGAACGCGGCCGCCCGCGCCCAGGGGTTCCTGACCGTTCCGCGATCGCGATAGGCGGCGACATAGAAGCCGAGCTCGACCGTTCCGGGCGCAAGGGCCATGCCCGGCGCCTTCTTGAACAGGACGTGGACGGGAATCTCGGTCCGGGACAGACCCAGCCACAGCGCGCGCCGCCCCGCGTCGTAATCCATGAACCAGGGATTGTCGCCGCGGCGGCCGACGAGATCCAAGTCGGGGACGACGACGAAGACCAGATCGCCGCGCCCGACGATGAGAGCGGGGGCGCGGAAGACGTGCTGCGCGACGACGAATCCGTCCTCCGGCGCGAGGTGGGGCGCCCACCAGAAGTCGGGCGCGAAGCCCAGGTCGAAGCGGATCGAAAGCTCGTCCTGCGCGACGGGCGCCGGGACGTCCCAGGTCATCCGGACCTTCCGCCAGCCGTCCGCTTCTGCGGCGCCGATCTCGACGCGCGGCGCCGCGCAGCCCGCGATGCCGGGCGCCGAGAAGCGGGCGACGTCCTCGCGGTCCAGCGTCAGCTTATAGTCGGGGCCGGCCGCGCCGACCCGCACGGCGTTCCCGTCGGCGCCGCGCCGGCAGGCCGCGAGCGGAGCGATCGACAGGGCGGCCGCGAGGATGATGAGCGAGGGTTGATGTCTCATCGTCCGTCCAGGACGCGGACCCAGACCTTGCGGTTTCGGGGGCCGTCGAACTCGCAGAGGAAAACGCCCTGCCAGGTTCCGAGGGCGAGGCTCCCGTTCTCGACGATGACGCCCGCCGACGAGCCGACCAGCGCCGTCTTGGCGTGGGCGGAAGAATTCCCCTCGCCGTGGCGATAGGCGAGCGTGTCGGGCACGGCTTTCTTGAGCACCGTTAGGATGTCCGCGGCCACGTCCGGGTCGGCGCACTCGTTGATGGTGACGGCGGCCGTCGTGTGGGGGACATAGACGAAGCAGAGCCCTTCGGAACACCCCGCTCGGCGGACGGCCTCGCGGACTTGGGAGGTGATGTCTACGAGCTCTTCCCGCGCTCGAGTCCGAATTTCCAGAACGATCATGGCTGTTCCTCGCTTCCGATGAAAACCGAAAAAATATTATCAAAAAAGCCCTTGACAAGCCCGCGCTTTGTGATAAATTCTTGGATGGTGCTACTACATTTAGTAGTCACCGGAAGTTGGGTACACAACATATGGCAGTCGGGTCGGGCGATTGCCGCTTTCTTTGAATGACTTAATCGAGTCCAGTTTAACACGCGCCGGGAGCGTTGGAAAGCTCTCGCGGGGCTCTTGGAGGGAGGAGAGAGGCCATGTTGACCACCATCGCCCGCATCAAGAAGCGGGACGGCACCGTCGCCGATTTTCACCAGGACAAGATCACGAACGCCGTCGCCAAGGCTCTGGCCGCCAACGGGATTCACGACCAGAGGGTGGCCGCGACGGTCTCCGACATCGCGACCTATATGCTCGAGGACCGCTTCGGCGGCTACACCGTCCCCTCCGTCGAGCAGATCCAGGACCTCGTCGAGAAGGTCCTCATGAAGCAGGGCTACCATGAGGTGGCCAAGTCCTACATCCTCTACCGGGAGCGGCACAAGGAGATCCGCGAGGCGCGCGAGACCGGGATCAACCTGGTCCGCCTCGTCAACGACTACGTCAACGACCACGACTGGAAGGTCAAGGAGAACAGCAACGAGGGCGTCGTCAGCTTCTCGGGCCTCAACGCCCGGGTCTCGGGCGAGGTCCTCTCCAACTTCGCCCTCAACCAGATCTACACCGAGAAGATCAAGAAGGCCCACGTCGACGGCGACTTCCACATCCACGACCTGTCCTACCCGATCGTCGGCTACTGCGCCGGCTGGTCGCTGGACAAGCTCCTCCGGATCGGGTTCGGGCACGTCCCCAACCAGGTCCACTCCTCGCCGGCCAAGCACCTCGAGACGGCGACCCTCCACATGGTCAACTTCATCGGGACGATGCAGGGCGAGTTCGCCGGCGCCCAGGCCTTCTCGAGCGTCGACACCCTGCTCGCCCCCTTCGTCCGGGCCGACCGGCTCGACTACGAGCACGTCAAGCAGGACATCCAGAAGCTCATCTTCGGGCTCAACGTCCCCTCCCGCTGGGGCTGGCAGACGCCGTTCTCGAACCTGACCTTCGACTGGATTGTCCCGCCCGACATGAGGGACAAGAAGGCCGTCGTCGGCGGCAAGGAGCTCGAGACGACGTACGGCGCATACCAGGCCGAGATGGACATGATCAACCGGGCCTTCCTCGAGCTCATGGTCGAGGGCGACAACCAGGGCCGGGTCTTCACCTTCCCCATCCCGACCTACAACCTGACCAAGGACTTCGACTGGGATTCCCCCAACGCCCGCCTCCTGTTCGAGGTGACGGCCAAGTACGGCATCCCCTATTTCCAGAACTACATCGGCACCGACATGAACCCGGGCGACATCCGGGCCATGTGCTGCCGGCTCAACCTCGACCAGCGCGAGCTCATGCGCCGGCCGGGGAGCATGTGGGGGCCGGGCGATTCGACCGGCTCGATCGGCGTCGTGACCATCAACCTCAACCGGATCGGCTACACGACCCATACCGTGGACGAGTACAAGGCCCGCCTCCGCGAGCTCATGGTCCTGGCCAAGGAGTCGCTGGAGACGAAGCGCGAAGTCGTCAATCACATGCTCGAGAAGGGGATCATGCCCTACACCAAGGTCTACCTGGGGCATTTCGCCAACCATTTCTCGACGATCGGCATCTGCGGCATGAACGAGGCCTGCCTGAACCTCCTGGGCAAGGGGATCGGGTCGCCCGAGGGCAAGGCCTTCGCGACCGAGATCCTGAACTTCATGCGGGGCGTCCTCAAGGAGTTCCAGGACGAGACCGAGAGCCTCTTCAACCTCGAGGCGACTCCGGCCGAGTCGACGGCCTACCGGCTGGCCCGGCTCGACCGCGAGCGCTTCCCGAACATCATCGTCTCGGGGACGGACAAGCACCCCTACCTGACGAACTCGACCCAGCTCAACGTCGACGCGACCCGGGACGTCTTCGAAGCCCTCAAGCACCAGGGCGACATCCAGCCCCTCTACACGGGCGGCACGATCTTCCACACCTTCCTGCCCGAGTCCATCGACAGACAGACCTGCCGCAAGCTCGTCCAGAAGGTCGCCCAGACGAGGCTGCCCTATTTCAGCATCACGCCGACCTTCAGCGTCTGCGAGGACCACGGCTTCCTCCGGGGCGAGAACAGCGTCTGCCCGCAGTGCGGCAAGGAGACCGAAGTCTATTCCCGGATCGTCGGCTACCTGCGGCCGGTCCGGACCTGGAACGACGGCAAGCAGCAGGAGTTCAAGGACCGGACGCCCTACACCCAGATCGCCTAGGGCCGGGGCCGCCATGGATTATCTGCTGTTCACGCTGCCCGGATGTCTCAAGTGCGAGGCGCTCAAGACGGCGCTCGCCGCCCGGGGCGCCGCCTGGCGGGAGTTCAACCTGGTCGGCAAGGAGGCCAAGGCGAAGCTGCGCGAATACCGCGACGTCGTCCGGCGGGACGAGAGCGGCGCGGTCGTCCTGCCCGCCCTGGTCTTGGTCGAGGACGGCGCCGCGCGCGGCGTCGTCCATTCCGCCGAGGAGTTCGACGCGTGGCTGCGATCAAGGGCCTAGAGAAGTTCGCCTCCAAGGATTATCCCGGCTACATCTCGGCGACCATCTTCCTGGGCGGCTGCAACTTCCGCTGCCCCTTCTGCCACAACGCCGACCTCGTCCTGCGGCCCGAGACGCTCCCCACCATCGCCTCCGAGGAGTTCCTGGGCTTCCTCGACGAGCGGAGAGACTGGCTCGAAGCCGTCTGCGTCACGGGCGGCGAGCCGCTCATGACGCCCGACCTCGATTCGTTGCTCGGCGGGATCAAGACGCGCGGCTTACGGACGAAGCTCGACACGAACGGTTCGCTCCCGGACCGGCTGGCGGCCGTGCTCGGATCGGGGCTGGTCGACGCCGTCGCCATGGACGTCAAGGCCCCGCCCGTCAAATATTGGGCCGTGACCCGGAGCGAGGTCCGCGAGGAGGACATTCGGCGAAGCGTCGAGATCATCCGCGGCTCGGGCCTCGAGTACATGTTCCGGACGACCGCCGTGCCCGGCCTTGTCGACGAGGCGGACCTGGTCGCCATCGGCCGCTGGCTGGAGGGCGCCGACTTCTACCAGCTCCAGCCCTTCGTCGCCCGGAACACCCTCGACCCGGAATTCCTCAAGGTCAAGCCCTATTCCAAGGAGACGATGGAACAGATGGCCGCGGCGGTCCGACCGTACTTCAAAGAAGTCCGGCTGGAAGGGATGTGAAAGTCATGGAGCTTAGAGTCAAGCGTATCCATCCCCGGGCGAAGCTTCCCGTCCAGGGACATCCCGGCGACGCCGGGCTGGATCTCTTCGCCTCGCGAGACTTGGAGGTCCCGCCCGGCGAGGTGCGCGCGGCCCCGACCGGGATCCAGGTCGAGATTCCCCGCGGCTACGCCGGCCTCGTTTGGGACAAGAGCGGCATCTCGCTCAAGGGCGTCCACCGGCTGGCCGGCGTCATCGACTCCTGCTATCGGGGCGAGATCCAGGTCGTGCTCGTCAACCTGGGGACGGAGCCGTTCCCGATCAAGGCCGGCACGAAGATCGCCCAGCTC
>JAFGBC010000237.1 GCA_016933355.1 Candidatus Aminicenantota bacterium | reverse complement strand
GGCATGCCGAAGGGCGCGACCGAGGTCAGGAAGACGAGGGCGAAGAGCGGCCACCAGCCGGGCGGTCCGACCGGCGCCGTAAGCTTCGGATGGATCGCGTTGAGCTGTGCCGTCGCCGCGGCGAACCCGCCCGTCTTGGAGACGACGCTCACGATCAGGACGGCGCCGCCGACGAGCATCAGAATGCCGAAGATAACGTCGAGCATGGTCATGGACTTGTAGCCGCCCAGGACGATGTAGACGGCCGTGAAGACGCCTATGAAGACGAGGGCCGGGCCGTAGTCGGTGTTGAAGTTGAGCTTGAACAGGTAGGAGAGGCCGATGAAGACGGCCGCCGAGTAGGGGATGAAGAAGACGAAGATGGAGAGCGAGGCGAAGAGCTTGAGGAACGGGCTCCGGTAGCGCCGCTCGAGGAACTCGCCCATGGTCGCGGCCCCCGTCGCGGTCGCCATCCGCTTGACGCGCTCGCCCATGATCCACCACACGGCGAGCACCCCGACGAGAGCGTTGCCGACGGCGATCCACAGCCCGGAATAGCCGAAGCCCCAACCGACCTTTCCGGCGAACCCGATGAAGAGGACGGCCGAGAAATAGGCCGCGCCGTAGGTGAAGGCCGTCATCCATGGGCCGATCGTGCCGCCGCCCAGGAAGAAGTCGGCAAAGGTTTTGGTCCTGCGCCCGCGCAGGACCCCGATCGCGACGATGAGGGCCACATAGAGCGTGAGCACGATGACTTTGAGCGCCATGGCTGCCTCCTTGTCCGGCTCGCCCGCCCGGCGGACGGCCGCGCCGGTCAGTAGCGGAAGATGATCTCGAAGCGGACCCAGGCGTAGCTTTGGGCGCCGCGGAAATAATAGTCGCCCGGCCGCAGGCTTTCCCACAGGACATGACCGGAGACGTTCTTGCTGATATCGAAGTTGAGCCGGGCCAGGAACAGGTTCCCGCGGTCCATGCCCGCGCCGCTCAGGAACGAGGTCGCCGGCGTCTTTTGGGCGGCGCCCAAGCGGTGCACGGTCAGAAGGAGCCGGAGATTGTCCCGGAGGGCGAAGTTGAGGGTTCCGTAGAGAGAGGTGAAGTTCGACCAATAGGCCGGCCGGCTCTCGCGGGCGCTGAGATAGATGAGGGAGTCGCTCCATTTCGGCCAGCGGCTGAAGGCCGGATCCCAGGCTTCGTAGCGGTCGGTCGTGGCCGGATCGTCGCCGCTGAGGTAAACGCCGCCCAGGGTCAGGACCGTCGGCCAGGGAGGGGCGGCCTGCGTCTTGTAGTCGAAGTGAAAATAGCCGCCGTAGCCGATCCGGTCGATCTTACTGTAGGCCCCCGACTGGAAAGCCGCCTCGGTCGTCAGCGACAGCCGTGCGCCGAAGGGGGATTGGAGCCGTCCTCCCGCGTTCCAGAATCCCGACCCGGGCAGGGCGCCCGTCCGGCGGATGCTTTTCCGGAAGAGATAAGCCTCCCAACCGAGCTTGCCGAAGGGGCCCGACGCATAGAGGCCGAAGCCTTCTTCGTCCTGCTCGATCATCGCCTGGCTCAAATCGTTGACGACGGGGAGGAGCGTGTCGGTTCGGGGCTGGTTCAGATAGAAGGCGGTCAGCGTCGTCTCGGCCCCCGCCGCGTAATCGAGCCGGACGGCGTTGAAATAGGCCGAACGGGATCCGTCGAGCGGTCCGCCGTCGAGGATGATGAAGCCTTCGCCGAGCTGGATATTCTGGCGGCCCAGGGTCAGGGTCAGCGGAAGATCGGCCGGCCTCTTCCAGCGCAGGTAGAGCTGGTCGAAAAAGACCTCGTGGACGTCGAAATTTGTTTTGATCCGGGGATCGGACTTGGGGGCGATGTAATAGCGACTCTCGTTGGTGAGCTTGAGGGCGAACTCGACCCGGGGGGAGGCGAACCACTGGAGGCCGAGGCTCGTCCGGAAGCGGAGATAGGCGGAACTGTCGGCGGCCGTCTCGTTGAGGCTCGTCACGTTGTCCGAGCTTTCCTGGCGGATCCTCTCGGAGAAGGAGAGCTTGAAAGGGGACGGCGCCTTGTTCGGGGCGGCCTCCTGGGCGGCGAGGCCGGAGGCGACGGCCAGGCCGACCGTCAGCAGGAGAAGCGGCGCGACGGCGGGGCGTCTCATGCTCAGGCGTTTCCGAAGAAGGCGATGAGCGCCCGGACGATGCAGAACAGGAAGAACAGGAATCCCGCGGCCAGGAAGACCGTCCCGAACAGGCTCGGCCGGAGCTCCTTGGGGACGTCCCGGTAGAGGACGACCTTGCCCACCACGGTCGCGAAAATCGAGACGATGAGGCTCACGAGCGACAGCATGGCCGAGTAGGTGACGAAACCGAAGGGGCTGACGGCGGGGACGTAGAAGTGGAGCGCGATCAGGACGAAGGAGATGACGAGATAGACGGCCCACCACGAGAAATAGATCTTCTTGATGTCGGGGCGCTTTTTAAAGGATGCGGTCGCCTCGGCGTTCTGGCGGACGACGGCCTCCGAGATCGACATCTGGTTGTTGAAAAAGAACATCCAGGCCATGATCATGAACAGGACCGCTCCGAAGGCGCCCAGCGGCTTCTGGAAGAAGAGGGCCTGATGCTTGATGACGTCGAACCCGCTGGGGACGAGGCCGCGCGGCCGCAGCAGGGAATCGGACAGCCCGACCACGATCAGGATCGTCAGCAGGCTCCCGCCGAAATAGGCGCCCCACAGGACGAAGTTGGAGCGGCGGATCCAGGTCTTGAGGCGAACGATGTTCGCCGGCGAGAACTCGGGGAAGAGGCCTTCGCTCCGGAGCTCGACCTTCCGGCCCATGCCGCCCGGGATCGCCCCGAAGTACTTCGCCATGCCCCAGCCGGCGTCCTTCATCCAGTAGGTGTACCATAGAAGGGTCGGCCCCGCCCCGACCCAGGCCAGAGTCGATCCCAGGACCCACCAGTTCATCTTTTCGGGGATGTCCCAGATAAAGACGTGCTTGCCCATCTCGGCCAGGCTCTCCGGTCTGATGGACATGATCGCGGCCGCGATGAGGAGGATCCAGGCCGCGACCGTGGCCCAGGTCGCGATCTTCTCGACGATGGAGCGGGCGACCTTGGAGACGAAGATGACGGCGAAGACGAGCAGGAAAGAGACGTAGGCCCAGAAGACGGTGCCGACCCGGACGTCGGCCGGCCAGCGGACGAGCTCGAGGACGGCCGTCGCGGCGACGCTGGACCAGGCCGGGATGGCGAAGGCGAGGAACATGAAGAAGGTGATCGAGACGAGCGTGCCGATCCGGGAGAGGATCCGGGCGTTGAACTTGGCGCCGTGCTCGCCGCTCAGGACGACCCAGCGGGCCATCTCCTGGGCCCAGACCGTCTGGAAGAGGAGCGAGAGGACCATCATTCCGATCCAGCCCGTCCCGAACTCGGCCGTGAGCCGGGGGTAGAGGATGAGCTCGCTCGTCCCCAGCCCGAGCGCGACCGACATCATGCACGGCCCGACGTAGAGCATGAACTTCTTGGGGGGGAGAGGCTCGGGAACGACGGGATGGGTTTCGACGTCCTGGCCCTTGATCTTCATGTCGCCGCCCTCGATTTCGGTCTTGTCATTTCCGCGGTAGCCCTCATTTTATTCACGGCTCCGCGCAATGTCCAGCCCCAAATATGTATAATAAGCGCATGTCCGGGAAGCGGCCGAGGCCGATGCGAAATCCCCCGCGGCCGGCTGCGGTCCAGCGCTTCGCCGTCGTCCTCAGCCGTCCGGAGAGCGCGGAGAACGTCGGGCTAGCCGCCCGGGCCATGAAGACGACCGGGTTCGCGGATCTTCGCCTGGTCCTGGACGGCCCGCTCGACCCGGCCGCCTACCGGACGGCCGTCCATGCCGCGGACATCCTCGACGGCGCCCGCCTGTCGGCGAACCTCGAGGACGCCGTGTCCGACCTCCACTTGGTTTTCGCGGCGACGGCCCGCTCCCGGAAGAACTTCGAGGTGCTCCCCTTCGACGCCGCCCTGGAGCGATTGGCCGGCGCTCCGCGCGGCCTCCGGGTCGGGCTCCTGTTCGGCAACGAGCGGACGGGGCTGAGCTCGGATGAGCTGAGCCTCTCCAACGTCCGGTTCGCCATCCCGCAAGCGGCCCGCCAGCCTTCCTATAATCTCGCCGCGGCCGTCCTTCTCGTCCTGTTCGGCCTCTTTTCGCGGTCGGCCGCGGGGCGATATCCACCGGGATCGCCGCCGGGACGGGTTCCGCTCGCCCGGCGCGAGCAGGACGCCCTGCGCCGCCGCCTCCTTCAGAATCTCGAAGAGACCGGGTTCATCCACGCCACGAACTAGTCCCACATGACGCAGCGGATCTCCGATCTCCTCGGCCGCCTGGCGCCGACCGCAGAGGACCGCGCCCTCCTCCTCGCGTTCTTCGCTAAGGGAACGCGACCTTAGATCCGACAAACGGGCTCGAGATAGTCGATTCGAAGGCACGTTCGCTTTCCGCGGCGAGGAAAGCTTCACTCGATTCGAGCCTCCGCTCCCCTGCGCGAGCTCCGCTCCGCAGGGACCGTGCCCGCTTCCGTTTCACTAGCGGGACTGCCCTGCCTCTCTATAGCGTCGGCAGGGACCGTGCCCGCTTCCGTTTCACTAGCGGGACTGCCCTGCCTCTCTATAGCGTCGGCAGGGACCGTGCCCGCTCCGGCTCTCATACGGCCTTCTTCATCAACTCTCTCGAGCCGGCTTGCGGGTGATCCTTCGTATCCTTTGCGATCGGGCCGTCGCGTCGTGCTGTGGACGACCTTCTTGTCCGAATCATGTATAATGCGCCGAGGAGGAACGCCATGAGCGAGAAGGAAATCCTCGTCACGTTCGGCGGCGGCGTCAAGGTCGACGCGCGTTATAAGGACTTCACGATCAAGACCGACCAGCCGGTCGACGAGGGCGGCGAAAACTCCGCGCCCGCTCCGTTCGATTTGTTCCTGGCCTCGATCGCGACCTGCGCCGGATACTATGTCGTGGCGTTCTGCAACGAGCGGAAAATCAGCGTCGAGGGCATGTCCCTCCGCATGACCTGGAACCGAGACCCGGAAAGCCATCTGATCGGCCGGATCCTCGTCGAAATCCTGCTGCCGGCCGGCTTCCCGGAGAAATACCGCGCGGCCGTCGTCAGGGCGGCGTCGAAGTGCACGGTTAAACGCCAGCTGACCAAGCCGGCCGAGATCGCCGTTGAAGCCCGCTAGAGCCAGACTGCTTCTCGAAGCGGCCCTTGTATTCCGCCAGGAAACGATATCCCCCTCCCCCAATCCGGCTGAACCTTAGCATAAGGGCTGGATCCCTCTGCGGGGGGCAGGTCGCCTTCGCCGGCCGGAAAAAGCTGAAGGAGCGGCTACCTCGCTGCTCCCGCGCCGGACGGTTTGAACTTGAGGACGAAGGCGTCCCAATTCCCCCCGCCGAACATCTTTTGGTAGGCGTACTTGACGGGAAAATCGGGACTATTCGTCATCCCGCAGAGCAAGACGGATGCGTCCGGGGCCAAGGCCAGGCCGAGCGCCATCTCCATGTAGCGGCCGCCCAGGAACGTCGACGCGAGGAGTTGCGCGCCGCTCGCGTCGAGGACCGAGACGAAAGCGTCGTGGTTCCCGGACAGCGAGGCCCGGAGCGGCTCCTTGAGGGGGAAATTGCGGCTGGCCGTATCGCCGGCGACATAGGCGTTGCCGGACGCGTCGACGGCGATATCGTAAGCGACGTCGCTCCGGCTCCCCCCCAGGTAGCTCGAATAGTCGACGCTCTTTCCGTCGGGGGCGATCCTCGCCACGAAGGCGTCGCGCGACCCCGCCCGCTTCTTCTGGAACGCGTGCTTGACGGGAAAGCCGCCCTCGGTCACTCCCGCGAGATAGACCGCGCCGTTCGCGTCGGCGGCCAGGGCCAGGGCGATGTCGCGGCTGTTGCCCCCGAGAAACGAGGAGTAGACGAGGCTGTTCCCCTTGGGCGACAGCTTCGTGACGAAGGCGTCGGTCGACCCGCCGCCGTAAGCTTTCTGAAACGGGGTCGCCAGCGGGAAGCCGGATCCTTGAGTTTCCCCGGCGATGACAACGGCGCCGTCGGCGCCGACGATCAGGTCCCAGCCCTCTTCGTACTTTGTCCCGCCCAGATAGGTCGAATAGACAAGGCTGGAGCCTTCGGCCGCGACCTTGGCGACGAACGCGTCCCCGCGTCCGCCGGCTTTCGGCTGATAAGCGCGCTTGGTCGGGAAGCCCCGGCTGTAGGTCTTTCCTACGATATAAGCCGAGCCGTCCGCGTCGACCTGGAGTCCGTTGCAGAAGTCGTCGCCCTCCCCTCCGATGTAGGAGGAATAGGCCAGGCTTTTGCCGCTGCGGGCCAGCTTGAGGACGAAGCCGTCGCACTCCCCGCCCTTGAACTCCGTCTGGAAGGCGTTCTTGACCGGGAATTTGGCGTTCCGCGTCCCCGAGGCGAAATAGACGTTGCCCTTCTGGTCCACGGCCAGGCCCGCCGCCTCCGCCCCGAAGCTTGTCGGGAAGAAGGCCGTGTAGACCAGGCTTTTACCGTCCGCGGACAGCTTCGTGATATAAAGGTCTCTGCGCGGGAAATCCTGGTAGACGGGCGGAAAGTCCTTGCTATGGGTTCCGCCGCAGACATAGATGGCACCGGTCGGGTCCGTCGCGACACGGAGCGCATAATCATAGCCGTTTCCGCCCAGATACGTGGAGAAGGCCAGCACGAGCGGGTCGATCGTGAGCGGATGCCGCGGATCGTAGGCGCCGAGCGCGAAGCCGAAGGTTCCGTTTCCCGCCTCCTCGAAGGCGGCCACGACGTCAACCCTGGCTCCGTCGATCTCCTGATAAGCGCTCGGCCTGCGGTGAAGAAGGCGCCCGGCCGGGGTTTCGACGACAAGGTTCCCTTCGTCGTCCGGCTTCGCCTCATGACCGCCCTCATAGGCCAAGCGTATCCGGGCCGGGTCCGCCCCCGGCCCGACGATCCAGTCGTACTCGACCTGCCGACCCGCGCCGTAAACCTTGAGGTCGACGCCGTCATAGAGGTTCTTGTAGAGGACGGCTTTCGAGGTCGGGATATCCGTCTTCCACTCCGATTCGTCCCGCCCGAAGAAATAGCTCACGCGGTATTCGGACGGTTCCGCGGCGACGACCTTGATATCCTTGTTGACGCCTAAAAACTTCAGGCCGGCGACCGATCGGACCGGCTCGCCCCTCCCGTTCTGTCCGACCCGGTCGAAGGTCAGCCCCTCGCGCGTCAGCCACAGGGTGTAGCCCGGAGCGCTCGCGCAAAAGAGCGCCCGCTTGTCCGTCTGCCCGCTGTTCGTGATGAAATAGAGAGGCGCCGAGAGCGCCGCCGCCGAAGGGGCTCCGACGGAGGACGGCTCCGCTCCCATCCCCTGCGGCGCCTGGCATGGGCCGGCGGCCAGGACGACGCCCGTAAAGAGAGATAGGCCCACCCATCCTTTCGCGTTCATGATTCCCTCC
>JAFGBC010000236.1 GCA_016933355.1 Candidatus Aminicenantota bacterium | reverse complement strand
TCCGCCTCGGCGGGGACGTCACGCTCGTCGACGAGTCCTACAATTCGAACCCGCGGGCGCTCGAGGGGGCCCTCCACGGCCTCGCCGGTCTCCCGGCGCGGCGGCGCGTGGCGGTCCTGGGCGACATGCTGGAGCTCGGCCCCTACGCTCCGGTGTTCCATGAGGATGCCGGCCGGCGGGCGGCCCGGGAAGGCTGGGCGCCGCTGGTCACGGTCGGCCCTCTCGCCCGCCTGATGGCCGAGGGCGCGCGGGCCGAGGGACTGGACGGCGCGGAGATCGCGTCTTTCGAAACCTCGGACGAGGCCGCCGCGGCCGTTCCCGACCTCGTCCGGCCGGGGGACCTCGTGCTCGTCAAGGGGTCGCGGGGCATGAAGCTCGAGACGGTCGTGGAACGCCTCAAGGCCCGGTACAAGGAGGCCTGACGTGCTGTACTGGCTGCTCGTTCCGCTCCGGGACTCCATCTTCTTCTTCAACGTCTTCCGCTACATCACGGTCCGGACGGGCCTGGCCGGGATCACCGCCCTCCTCCTCAGCTTCGTCCTCGGCCCCTGGCTCATCCGCACGCTGCGGAACAAGAACATCGGCCAGGAAATCCGCCAAGAAGGGCCGCAGTCCCACCAGGGCAAGAAGGGGACGCCGTCCATGGGCGGTCTCCTGATCATCGCCTCGACCCTCATCCCCACCCTGCTTTGGGGCAACCTCGGCAACACGTACGTCTGGATCGCCATGCTGACCATGCTGTCCTTCGGCCTGATCGGATTCTGGGACGATTACGTCAAGCTCACGCGCAAGCGGTCGCTGGGCCTCCGGACCCGGCCCAAGCTCGCCCTCCAGACCGTCCTCGCGCTCGGGGTCGGCCTCATCCTCATCGCGCTCGGGCAGGAGGGCGTCTTCAGCCTCCGGCTGAGCTTCCCCTTCCTCAAGGAGTGGATCCCCTACCTCGGCTGGCTCTATCTCCCCTGGATCGTCTTCATCCTGGTCGGCTCCTCGAACGCCGTCAACCTCGCCGACGGCCTGGACGGGCTGGCCATCGGCCTAACCCTGGTCAGCGCGGCGGCGCTCACGGCGCTGACCTATATCGCCGGCCACGCCGTCTTCTCCCAGTACCTGGCTATCGCCCGCGTCCCGCGCGCGGCCGAGCTGACCGTCTTCGCCGGGGCCCTGACCGGCGCCTGCCTGGGCTTCCTGTGGTTCAACTGCCACCCGGCCCAGATCTTCATGGGCGACGTCGGCGCCCTGTCGCTGGGCGCGACCCTGGCCGTCATCGCCATCCTCATCAAGCAGGAGTTCCTCCTCTTCTCGGTGGCCGGCGTCTTCATCCTCGAGGCCCTTTCGGTCCTGGCCCAGGTCGGCTATTACAAGCTGAGCGGCGGAAAGCGCATCTTCCGGATGGCGCCCCTCCACCATCATTTCGAGCTGGCCGGCTGGCGGGAGGAAAAGGTCGTCATCCGCTTCTGGATCCTGGCCGTCATCTTCGCCCTGTTCAGCCTGGCGACCCTCAAGTTGAGATAGAGAGATGGACATCGCCGGAAAAAGGATCGTGATCGTCGGCCTGGCCAAGACGGGCCGGGCGGCCGCCCGCTTCCTTCTCGAGCGGGGGGCGCGCGTCACGGTCAGCGAGCGAAAGCGCGAGGACGAGCTGGGCCGGGCCGCCGCCGAGCTGCGGGCGCGCGGCGCCGTCCTGGAAACGGGCGGCCATGTCCTCCGCACCTTCCGGACGGCGGATCTCATCGTCCCCAGCCCGGGAGTCCCGGACATCCCCGAAATTCGGGCGGCCCGGGCGGCGGGCGTTCCGGTCCTGTCCGAGGTCGAGGTCGCCTTCCGGTTCCTGAAGGGGACGATCGTCGGCATCACGGGGTCCAACGGCAAGACGACGACGACGACCCTGGCCGCCTTGATCCTCCAGCGGGCCGGGCTTCGCGCCCGTCCAGCCGGGAACATCGACATCCCGCTGATCGCCTTCGCGGCGAAGAGCCGGCCCGCGGACATCTACGTCACCGAGCTGTCGAGCTTCCAGCTCCAGTACACGGAGCTGTTCCGGGCGCCGGTCGCCGCCTTCCTCAACCTCTCCTTGAACCACCTCGACTGGCACCCCAGCTTCGAGGACTACTACGAAGCCAAGAAAAAGCTCTTCGCCCGCCAAGCGCCCGGCGATACGGCCATCCTCAACCGCGAGGACGCCCGGACCTGGGCCCTGGCCGGGAGCCTGCCCTCGCGGGTCCTGGGCTTCAGCCGGCGCCGGCGGCTGCGGGCCGGCTGCTTCCTCGCGGACGGCTGGATCGTCCTCCGCGACCGCGACGAGCGCCGCATCCTCCGGGCCGCCGAGGTCCCGGTGCCGGGCGCTCACAACCTGGAAAACGCGATGGCGGCCTGCCTCATCGGCCACGTCCTCGGAGCGCCGGCCGCGGCGATGCGGAACGCCGTCCGCTCCTTCCGCGGGATCGAGCACCGGCTCGAACCCGTCCCGAGCGCCCGCCGCGTCCGCTTCGTCAACGACTCCAAGGCCACGACGGTCGACGCGACCCTCAAGGCCCTCCAGTCCTTCCCGGGCCCGATCGTCCTCCTCCTCGGCGGCAAGGACAAGGGCGGCGATTTCCGCCTGCTCCGCCGCGAGCTCCGGGCCCGGGTCCGGACCGTGGTCCTGATCGGCGACTCCAAGGACAAGATCCGCAAGGGCCTGGCCGGCGCCGCCCCGGTCGTCGAAGCCGGCTCGATGCGGGAGGCGGTCGCCCTAGGGTTCGAGGCCGCCCGGCCCGGCGACGTCGTCCTGCTGGCGCCGGCCTGCGCCAGCTTCGATTGGTTCCGGGACTATGAGGAGCGCGGCCGGGTCTTCAAGCGCGAGGTCCGGGCGCTCGGCCGCCGGCTGGGAAAGGAGCGGTCCTGACCATGGAGACCGTCCGGGTCGGCGGGTTCGACAAGGGGTTGTTCTTCATCACGATCATCCTCGTCATCGGCGGGATCGTCATGGTCTTCAGCACCTCGGGCGTCGTCGCCTCCGAGAAATACCAGCAGCCTTTCCACTACCAGGCCCAGCAGCTCCTGGGCGCGGTCCTCGGGATCGGCCTCATGCTCGGCCTCGTCCAGGTCCGCCTCCCTTTTTACCGCAGCAAGGCTTTCGTCTACGGCCTGCTGGCCGCATCCGGCCTTCTGCTGCTGCTCTGCTTCGCGATGCCGGGCATCGCCCAGACCCAGCGCTGGGTCTTCTTCCGCGGGCTTCGCTTCCAGCCCTCCGAGCTGGCCAAGGTCAGCCTCGTCCTTTTCCTCGCCTATACGGTCGACCGGAAGAAAGACGCCCTGCGCGAGCTGCGCGGCCTCGTCTCGCCCCTGGCCGTCGTCCTGGCCTTCACCCTTCTCATTCTCCTCGAGCCCGACTACGGGACCGGCCTCCTGATCTTTACGAACTGCGTCCTGATCCTCTTCGTGGGCGGCATCCGGCTCAAGCACCTTGCGGTCCTGGGCCTGTCTTCGGCCGCGCTGTTCGGCCTCTATCTCGTCCAAGCGCCCTACCGCGTCCAGCGGATTCTGGCCTTCCTGTTTCCGGGCCGCGACCCGCTCGGCGCCGGATTCCAGGTCATCCAGTCCAAGCTCGCCGTCGGGTCGGGCGGTCTGCTGGGCGTCAGCATCGGGGAAAGCACCCAGAAGCTGTTCTTCCTGCCCTGCGCCCACACCGATTTCCTCTACGCCATCATCGGCGAGGAAACGGGCCTGGTGGGAGCTCTGTTCGTCCTGGTCATGTTCGTCCTGCTCATCTGGCGGGGCATCGTCATCTTCCGGCGGGCGCCGGGACCGGCCGCCCAGATGACCGTGCTCGGGCTCGTCCTGATGATCGGGACCCAGGCCCTCCTCAACATCACGATCGTCCTGGGGCTGGGCCCGGCCAAAGGCATCCCGCTGCCGCTCATGAGCTACGGACGATCCTCTCTGGTCATGACGCTGGCCTCGATCGGCATCATCCTCAACATCTCCCAGCGCCGGGGCAAGACGGACCCCTATCAGCCATGAACACCCGGGGCGTCGTCATGAGCGGCGGAGGCACGGGCGGCCATCTCTTTCCGGCCCTGGCCGTGGCCCGCGCCCTGCGCGAGATCGACCCCGGGCTGCCGGTCGTCTTCGCCGGAGGCCGCCGGCGCCTCGAGGCGGGCCTGCTGGCCGGTTCCGGCTTCCCGTTCGTCCCGCTGGCGATCGAGGGCCTGGTCGGGCGCGGCTGGAAGAGCCTGCGCGGCGCCGCCCTGCTGCCGGTCGCGCTGGCCCAGGCGCTGGCCCTCCTGGCGCGGACGCGGCCGCGACTCGTCGTCGGCGCGGGCGGCTACAGCTCGGGACCGGTCGTGCTGCCGGCCGCCCTGCTCGGCGTCCCGACCCTCCTCCTCGAGTCGAACGTCCGGCCCGGGTTCACCAACCGGATGCTCCGGCCCTGGGCCCGGGCGGCGGCCGTCGCCTTCCCCGAGTCGGTCCCGTACTTCAAGGGCAAAGCGGCCGTCCTCGGCAATCCCGTCCGCTCCGGGTTCGAGCGGATCGGGCCGTCGCCGGCCGGCCCCCCCTTCACGGTGCTCGTCTTCGGCGGCAGCCAGGGCTCGGCGTTTCTCAACGAGGCGTTCGGCGCCGCGCTCCCGCTCCTGGCCGCCCGGAAGGCGGATCTTTGCATCGTCCATCAGACCGGGGAGAAGGACCTGGTCCGCGTCCGCGAGCGTTACCGGGCCGAAGGTTTCACGGAGGTTGAAACGGCCGCCTTCTTCGACGACATGCCCGCGCGCTTCGCCCGGGCCAACCTCGTCGTCTGCCGGGCCGGGGCCACAACCTGCGCCGAGCTCGTCGCGGCCGGGCGGGCGGCCGTCCTCGTCCCCTTCGCGGCCGCCGCCGAAGGCCACCAGCTCCACAACGCGAAGGCCCTGGAGAAGGCGGGCGGAGCCGTCGTCCTCGAGGAAAAGGACTGCGCCCCCCGGGCGCTGGCCGCCGCCGTCCTCGGCCTGGCCGCCGACCGGGGCAGGATCGCCGCCATGGAGGCGAAGCTCGCCGCCCTGCGCCGCCCCGGCGCGGCGGAACGGATCGCCCGGCTCTGCCTGGACCTCATGGGCCGGAGCGAGGGGAAGGACTGACATGGTCAAGAAAGGCTACCGGAAGCTCAGACGGATCCACCTGGTCGGGATCGGCGGCACCGGCATGAACGGCATCGCCGAAGTCCTCCTCAACCTCGACTACGAGGTCAGCGGCTCGGACCTTCAGGCCAACGAGGCGACGCGCCGCCTGAGCGGGCTGGGCGCGTCGGTCGCGATCGGCCATCGCGCCGAGTCCGTGCGGGGCGCCGACGTCGTCGTCATCTCCTCGGCCGTCCGCGACGACAACGTCGAGGTCCAGGAAGCCAAGGCCCTCAAGATCCCGGTCATCCCCCGGGCCGAGATGCTGGCCGAGCTGATGCGGATGAAGTACGGGATCGCGATCGCCGGCTCCCACGGCAAGACCTCGACGACCTCGATGATCGCTCAGGTCCTCGAGGCGGGCGGGTTCGACCCGACGATCATCGTCGGCGGCCGGCTGAACACGATCGGCGCCAACGCCAAGCTCGGCGCCGGCGACTTCATCGTCGCCGAGGCCG
>JAFGBC010000054.1 GCA_016933355.1 Candidatus Aminicenantota bacterium | reverse complement strand
TCGCTGACGCTCTGGCCGGTCCAGAGAAGCCTGAGACGGCCGGCCGGCGCGACGTAGGTCAGATGGACAAGTCCGGAAGAAAGGAACGAGCGGTCTACGCCTTCGAACTCGGCGATATCGCGCTCCAGGTCGAAAGCGGTCCACGAGGTGAAGAGGAATAAGCGGTCCTTGACGACGGGGCCGCCGAACCGCAGGTTCCCCTCGAAGCCGGAGCGGAGGCTGTGGCTCGATTCGAGACCTTCCTGGCGGAGGGCGGGCGTGATGTTGTCGGAGCGGAGCGCCGCGTTGAAACCGAACAGCGAGAGCGCGCCTTGGAGAGCCGACCCGCCCTCCCGGACATCGAGGTTCAGAAGTCCTCCGGGCGAGGAGACGTGGACGGGCGGGCCGGAATTCACGAGCTCGAGGGATTCCAGAGCGAACAGGTCGGGATGGACGAGCGGCAGTCCCGGCTGATAAGGGTCCGTCACGTCGACGCCGTCCAAGGCGTAAACGGTCTGGGTCCAGGAGCCTCCGCCGCGCGCGCTGAACAGCCCGGGCCGGGTCGCCCACAGGCCTCCGACGTCGATGCGGTTCATCGTCGCGGAAAAATCCTGATTTTCGATGACGGTCCAGACGTCGTTTCCGGAGGGGAGGCGGTCCAGCTGACCACGGCCGATATAGGTCCGCTGCGGAGAGAGAGGGTGGTCCGGAACGAGAATTTCGACCGACAGCCGTCCCGCCGAAGCGGGGCCGGATACGATGAGATTCAACCGATAATGCTGGGCGGTCGGGAGCTCGACCTCGGTCCGGGCCGCAAGCGACGCAGGGCTTTCGCCCTCGACGCGAATCTCGTAGCTTCCGGGCGGCAATCCTCCGATCAGGAAGCGTCCCTCTTCGTCCGCGACGGCGACGGCGCGGAAGGGGCGTTCGGGATCGACGAACGTCACGCTCAAACCTCGGCCGGGCGCGCCGTACTCCGACCGAACGCGTCCGCTGACGATTGCGGCGTCGTCGGCGGCGGAGACGGCGGCGAGCGCGAGAACGGCGATCAGGCCGGGCCGAAAACGCCGAAGTCGCCGAAGGAATTGCCGGGGACTGGTCATGGGCTGTTTCATCTTTATCATTTTTCAGAAGCCTGTCAAGCGGCGCCGTGATTTGTGCTATAATTTTTGCCCTTCAAGGAGAACGCCATGCCGGATCGATTCGACATCATCATCGTCGGGGCCGGCCCGGGCGGATATATCGCCGCGCTGCGCGCCGCCCAGCTCGGGAAGCGCGCGCTCCTCGTCGAAGCGGACACGATCGGGGGAACCTGCATGAACTGGGGATGCATCCCCACCAAGCACCTCCTGCACCTGACCCGCGTCTTCGAGGAGGTCCGGACGGCGAAACACCTGTCCGGCCCCCGCGAAGCGATCGCCTGCGATTGGACCAGGGTCCAGGAAGAGCGCGCCAAAGCGGTCGAGAAGCTGGTTAAAGGCACTGAATTCCTCCTCCGCAAGAACGGCGTGGCGCTGGCGGCCGGCTCGGCCGCGCTCGAGGCTCCGGACCGGGTCGCCGTGACCTCTCGGGCGGGCGGCCGCGAAGTCCACGAAGCCGCCCGCGTCCTGCTGGCCTCGGGAAGCCGGTCGGCCGACCTGCCCTTCGCCAAGCCGGACGGAGAGCGCATCATCACCAGCCGCGAAGCGCTCGAGCTGGCGGTCGTTCCCCGCAGCCTCGTCGTCATCGGCGCGGGGGCGATCGGGCTCGAGCTGGCCACCGTGTTCCGCCGGATGGGCACCGAGGTCGTCGTCCTCGAAATCCTGCCCGGCGTCCTGCCCGGCTCGGACCGCGAGATGGCCCAGCGTCTGGAGCGCAGCCTGACCAGGCAAGGGCTCAAGATCAGGACGCGGATGAAGATCGAGGACGTCCGGGCCGAAGAGAGCGGCGTCCTGGTCAAAGGCATCGACCTCAAGGCCGGATCGCCTTTCGAGGTGCGGGCTGAGAAAGTCTTGGTCGCCGCCGGGAGGAAGTCCAACTCCGAATTCCTCCGCTCCGGACCGCCCGGGCTCTCGATCGGACGCCAGGGCTTGGTCGAAGTCAACGCGAAGCTGGAGACGGGCCTTCCGGGCGTCTACGCCGTCGGCGACCTTATCGGCGGGAAGCTCCTGGCCCACAAAGCGTCGCACGAAGGGATCCGCGCCGTCGAAAACGCCTTCGGACCCGGTGCCGAGATGCGCTACGACGCCCTGCCCATGGCCGTCTTCACCGAGCCGGAGTACGCCTCGGTCGGGCTAAGCGAGGAAGAAGCGGCGGAGCGAGGCCTGGAGATCCGGGTCGGCAAGTTCCCGCTCCAGGCCAGCGGACGGGCGCTGACCATGGAAAGCCCGGACGGCCTGGTCAAGGTCCTGGCCGCCCGGGACGGTAGGCTCCTGGGCGCCCATATCCTCGCCCCGCACGCCAGCGAGATCATCCCCGAGCTGACGCTGGCCGTCGAGAAGGGCCTGGGTCTGGACGATATCGGCCGCACCATCCACATCCATCCCACGCTGTCCGAGACGGTCATGGAGGCCGCCCTCAAGGCGCAGGACGGAGCGTTCCATATCCTGAACGTTTGAGCCGGGGAAAAAGCGTCCGGGCCGCGACGGCCTGGCGCCGGCCCGCTCCTGAGGCCTTCCGCCCTAGCGGATGTAGCCGAGGGCCCTCAGCATATCCTCGGTCTCCAGGTCGAGCTTGAAGTTCTCCTTCGAGCTGAGCACGGAGCGGGCGAACTCGTCGACCTGCGCCTTGAGCGCCGCGACGGCGGCCAGGGCCTTGTTGTCCTCGTAGACGTTCGCCATTTCGCCGGGGTCGGCCTGGAGGTCGTAAAGCTCGTAGCGCTTCTCCTCGGGGGTCAGGATGAGATGCCAGGAGCCGCGGCGGATGCCGAAGCGGTCCCAGACCGCTTCCGGCTTGAAGGTTTCTTCGAAGAGGGCGAAATCCTTGTCCTCCTTGAACCGCGTCAGGTCGCGGCCCTGATAGGGCGGGAGGTTATTGAAGCCCATGACGCCCGTGACCGTCGGCGCAACGTCGAGGAGCGTCACGACGGACGCCTTGCGGACGCCGCGCTTGGCCGCCGACGGGTTGTAGAGGATGAACGGCACCTTGAGATAGTCCCGGTAGAGGTAGTGGATGTGTCCGAAGTGGCGCATCCCGTTGCTGGTCACGTGCTCGCCCAGGCCCTCGCCGTGGTCCCCCACGGCCAGGATCGCCGTCTGATCGAAGAGATTCAAGGCTTTGAGCCGGTCGAAGAGCTTTCCGATCTCGCCGTCCATGTAGCGGACCTCGCTGCCGTAGCGCTCGCGCATCCCGGCCGGGCTCAGGATGAGCCGGCCCCGGAAGACAAGGTCGCGGGTGACCGGCTTGCCGTGGTTGACGAGGTCGATCGTCGCGCCGTTCTTGCAGAAGAAGTTGTCGTCCTCCCGACGCAGGTACCAGCCGCGGGAGAAGTCGGAAACGATCGTCTTCTGGTCGAGCTTGGGCTCGAAGTCGAGCGCATCCAGCCGGGCGTCGTAGGAGTTCACGCTGGCGGGACTGGTATTGACAACGTCGAAGCGGAGCTGGCTCCGGCCGGAGGGGATCTCGACCGGAATCCGGAAGAAGGAGTACTTGTCCAGGCAGAACTCGCCCAGCGGGCGGCCGTCGATCAGGAGCGTGAGGTCGGACGCCGAGTCCGGGGGGGCGTAGGGATCGTGGGGATCCGAGTAATGGATCCAGGCGAAGAACGGTTTGTCGCGATGAGCTTCCAGCCAG
>JAFGBC010000053.1 GCA_016933355.1 Candidatus Aminicenantota bacterium | reverse complement strand
GGGCATCTCCTCCCGGCTGAAGATGGGATTATAACAATTCCGGGGACACCATACTTGATTTTTCCCGGCGACATCTCTCTTGGCCTCTGGTATCGCCTATGTGTCTGGACGAGCACACCCCTGTTTTCACAGCGTGAGATAGGCTCCAGGTCCCGGCGTTTCTTTTGAAATAATTGAGTATGGTGTCCCCAGAATTACTATTTTCTGCCCGGCTCAGTATTTCTTGGGACGGGCGATGTAGATGTTGTCTTCGCTGAGGAAGGTCTCGATCCGGACCATTTCGTAGCCGGCTTCGCTCAGCTGGCGGATCATGTCCTCGCGGGGCGTCGCTTCGGCTTTATAGCTGGACTTCGCCGGATCGCGCTCGACAATGACCAATATCCCATCAGGCTTGAGGCTGGGCCGGATGGCCGCCAGCATGGCTTGGGGCTTCTCCATGTGGTGGTAGACGTTGGTCATGAAGGCGATGTCGAGAGCCCCGGCCGGGAGCAGCGGATCGTCGCTCTTGCCGACGACGGTCGAGACGTTCTGGAAGCCGAGCCTCTTGGCCCTGGCCCAGATCCTGTCCACGGCCTCGGCGTCGATATCGTTGGCGTAAACTTTGCCCCGGGGCCCGACCCGGCGCGCCAGCCAGACGGCGACCCGTCCGGTCCCGGCCCCGATGTCGGCGATGATCATCCCCGGCTTGAGGCCGATCGCGTCCATGATGGCTTCCGGGGGCTGGCGGGCGTTAACCCGCCGCTCCCATTCGGCCTCGACCATCTCCTCGTCCGTCTGGGCCAGAAGGACGGGCGCGGCCGAAAGGACGAGAAATCCCAGGAGCCCTGATAGGATCGCCGCTTTATTCATTTTCGCCGCCTTGCGCCTTGCGCTTGACTCTATTCTATATCAGTTAGACGGTCCGCGTCCTCATCCCGTTCCATATTCCTTTTAACGACTCTCGCCTGCGCTGGGTTTCAGGGCGTTGGACTCTCCTCCCTTCCGGAGACTTCCGGCGGGCGCCGCCGAGACCCGAGGCGCGCGGGAATTGCGCCCTCCCGTTCATTGCTTTAGAATCGGCTCATGATATCGCCGGAAACGCGGATGGAGGCGGCGGACGTCATCGTCATCGGAGCGGGCCTGGGGGGGCTGGCCTGCGGAGCGAAGCTCGCCCTGTCCGGCCGCCGCGTCCTGATCCTGGAGCGGAAGCCTCATCCGGGCGGGACGAGCCATGTTTTCGAGCGCCGGGGCTATAAGTTCCCGATGGGGCCGCTCGGGTTCGGATTCCCGGACCGGGTCCGATGCTTTCTCGCCGAGGCCGGCGCCGACCCCGCGCTCGAGCTGCGGCGCGCGCATTACCAGTATCTCTCGCCCGCGTTCGACATCGTTTATTCGCGGCCTCTCCTCGAGCTCGAGGCCGAGCTGGCCCGGCGGTTTCCCGCCGAGGCCGCCGGGCTGGCCGGGTTCATGGACGAATTCGGCGCCTGCGTCCGCTCCGCCCGCGCCCGGGCCGATGCGAACCCGGATTTCCTGGCGGGGCGGAGAAGAGCCGAGGCTTTGAGCGCCGCGGCGTCGGCCGCCGTCTCCGGCATGCCCGCCGCGGCGACGCCCTGCCCCGATGCCCCGTCGGCCGAGCGCCTCGCCTTCCATCTCCGCGATCCCCGCCTGCGCAATTTCCTGGGATCGATGGGAAGCGGAGAGCCCGCCCTGTCGCTAAGCCACCTCGCCTTCATGTGGGCGGTCATGGCCGAAGAGGGCATCTGGTTTCCGGCGGCCGGGATTCATGTCCTGGTCGAGCGGCTGGCGCGGGCCTTCCTCGACGCGGGCGGAGCGCTCCGGCTCGGGACGCCCGTCCTCCGGGTCGAAGCGTCCGGCCGGCGGGCGACGGCGGTCGTCACCGAGAGCGGCGAGCGATTAGGGGCCGGCTGGGTCGTCTCCAACGCCGACGCCAAACGGACGCTCCTCGACCTTGTCGCGCCCGGCGCGCTCGACCCGGAGGAGCTCGATCGGGTCCGGCGCGTTCCCTACACGAAGTCGGAAGTGTGCGTCTATCTCGGCCTCGACCCGGGCCGGATCGACTGGGGCCGGATGCGGGCCCGCCATCTCTTCTATAGGAAGACGCTCGCGCCGGACCATTTTTCCGCGCCGGAGGATTTTGACAACACCGACATCGAAATCTGCCGCTGGGATGAAGGGATGGAGGGCCTTGTCCCCGAAGGGAAATCCGCCCTCGTGCTCCGCGCCGGATTTCCCTTCGATGCGTTCGCGCCGTGGCGGACCGGGAACAAGGCCCGACGCGCCGGCTATCGCGCCGCCAAGGCGGTCCTCGCCCGCAGGCTCATCGAGACGGCCGAGACCGCGCTGCCCGGGCTCGCGGCGGCCGTCGACGTCATGGAGGTCGCGACCCCGCTGACCTACCTGGATTGGGGCGGGCGCGTCCTGGGTTCGATCGCGGGCTGGGACTGGTCGGCGGCGAGCCTGGCCGCCTTCCCGCGCAAGCTCCTCGTCGATACCTCAATCGAGAACCTGCTCCTGGCCGGCGTCTATGCGGCGAGCGAGCTGTTTCTGGGCGGTGTTCCGACCGCGCTCCACACCGGGCTCCTGGCCGCGGACCTCATCCTCGAGCGGGACGGCGGGAGCTGACGGCTGAGCCTATTTCGAAACGTTGTACTTGGGGACGAGATGGTCGGGGTAATAGGACCGCTTGGCCCGCCGCAGCCCCTCGATCCCCATGTCCTGCTCGCGGTTGATGAAGGATACGCCGGGCCAGGCGTTCCGGGCGAACTCGCGGTTGACGAGCTGGGCCAGGCCGTCGAAAGCGGGGTTGACGACCTCGATCATGCACAAGGCGGTCTCCGGGTTGAGCAGGCTCCCGATCGCGAACGCGGCCAGCCGACCTTCGACTTCGATTCCGATGCCCTTGAGGCCGAGCTCGCGGAAATGGAGCAGGGCTTCGGTAACGACTCTCTGCTGGGCCTCGAGGTTCCAGCCGTCGTCCTCTTTGGCTTCGAGCCACTCGTCGAGGAGGCATCGGCACTTGACCAGGTAGCCGGGGCCGATCCCGACGGGGCGGTAGGCGTGCTCCCCCTCGAACTTGCGGATCCGGTTCCGCTTGCCGTCGTATTTTTTCCCCTTGAGGTCGGCCAGGTCGGAGCGCTTGTAGACGTAATCGGAGTTGTCGGGGTCGGGCTCCGTCCGGAAGCCCGGACCGAGGCTCCCGAGCATCGAGTCGGGGACCCGGCTCAGGCGCGGCGCGAGCGTCAGGGCCGCCTCGAAGACATCGGCGAAGGGGCCCGGGCCGACGGGCGGAAGGACGAAGGGCGCTTGGCCCGGCGGCTCGACGAGAATGCAGAGATGGCCGTGGTTAAAAGTCAGCCGGGGCCTCTCGATGGACCTCCAGATGAAGAGGTTGGCGAAGTTGAGCTCGCAGACTTGAGGCGGAAACCGGGTCAGAGAATCGTCGACGAGCGCCCGGTCCTCGAGCCCGAGCGGCTTGAGGGAGGGGAAGTCGGGCACGCTCATCCGCCCCTCCGGACCAGGACGCGGCAGCGCTCGCGGGAGCAGCCCTCGCACCAGCCGTCGGGCCGGGCCGCGAGCGACGCGGGGACGGGATCGGCCGGGACGAAGCCGAGCGAGGCGAAGACCTCGGTCCGGACCGTCGCCAGATAGACGTCGCCCGGCGTCTCCTCCAGAGCCCTGCCGACGACGGCCTTGGCTGCGCCGCGGCCGCGGAAGGACTCGGCGACGCCGACGGCGCAGACCTCGCGGCCGTCGGGGTGGGTTTTCAGGCCGCAGACCGCGACGATCACGCCGTCCTCCTCGACGACCCAGAACGGATCGGCGTCCATTCCCGGATAGTCCAGGTTCAGGCGCTCGGCCAGCCGTCGGACGGCCGGCCGGTCCCTCGCGACCGCGCGGCGTATCAACATGAGCGGCTATTATACCGGAATACGCCGCACCGTCACTCATGTCGCCGGCATCCGCCTCGCTTTCCTTCCGTTTTCCTTGTCCAGCGTGGAACCGCCTGTTGACGGGGCGTTTGACATAAGCCCGCTTCTCGGCTATATGGAAGCCAGAGGCCCAGATGATGGCGACCCCGCGCGATCTCGTCCGCAAGGCGGTCGAGTTCGACCGGCCGCCGCGCGTGCCGGTTCAGCTCTGGTCGCTCCCCTGGGCCGAAGAGCGTTATCCGGCCGAGTTGAGCCGGATCCGCGAAACCTATCCCGACGACATCGTGAGCGCCCCCTGCCTGACCCGGTCCGGGTTCCTGCCCGACCCGCCCGAACGCTACCGGGTGGGCGTCTTCAGGGACGAATGGGGCTGCATCTTCACGAACGCCCAGAGCGGCGTCATGGGCCAGGTCCACACGCCGCTCATCGCGGACTGGGACGACCTCGGCAAGCTGCGGACGCCCGACTATTATCACGACCTGGACCGGGCGGGGATCGACGCTTTCTGCCGGGGCGAGGACCGCTTCGTCCTGGCCGGCGTTTGGCTTCGGCCCTTCGAGCGCCTCCAGTTCCTGCGCACGACGGAAACCCTCTATATGGACCTGGCCGAGCGCCGGCCGGAGTTCTTCGAGCTTTTGCGCCGCGTCCATGCCTTCTACCGCGCCGAAGCCGAGGCCTGGGCGGAGACGGCGGTGGACGCCCTGTGTCTCATGGACGACTGGGGCGGCCAGTCCTCGCTCCTCGTCCGGCCCGCGCTCTGGCGCGAAGTCTTTAAGCCCCTCTACCGGGAGTACGCCGAGATCGCTCGCCGGGCCGGAAAACACGTCTTCTTCCATTCCGACGGCCACATCGCCGACATTATCCCCGATATGATCGAGATCGGCGTCAGCGCCGTAAACGCCCAGATCTTCTGCATGGGGCTCGACCGGCTGGCCGCGACGGCGCGGGGCCGGATCACCTTCTGGGGAGAGATCGACCGCCAGCATCTCCTCGCCTTCGCGCCGCCTGACGAGGTCGTCCGGGCCGTGCGCGACGTCCACGCCAAGCTCGAGGCGGGCGGCGGACTCATCGGCCAATGCGAGTTCGGCGCGGGCGCCCGCCCCGAGAACGTCGAGGCCGTCTTCCGGACCTGGCGCGAGATCGACGGGGCCCGAGCGGCTTCCATTTGATTCCCGGCCGGTCTTGTGGTAGAACAAATCCTCTCATGATCCCTTTATCGATGCTGGAGGTTCTCATGCTGAAAAAAACCCTGGGACTCGCTCTGATCGCGGCCGCCTTCGTCCTGGCCGCCTGCGGCACGGCGCCGGCCGGGCCCGACTATCCGGCCACCCGCAAGGCCGACCAGGTCGACGACTATTTCGGGACCAAGGTCGCCGACCCCTACCGCTGGCTTGAGGACGACAACGCCGACGAGGTCAAGGCCTGGGTCGAGGCCCAGAACGCCGTGACCTTCGCCGAGCTGGAGAAGATCCCCTTCCGCGAAAAGCTCCGGCAACGGCTGACCGAGATCTACGACTATCCGCGCTACTCTTCGCCGCAGCGGGTCGGGGATTACTACTTCTTCTATAAGAACGACGGCCTCCAGAACCAGTCCGTGATCTACGTCCAGAAGGGGCTGGAGGGGACGCCCGAGGTCTTCATCGACCCCAACCTGCTCTCGCCGGACGGCACGATCCGGGTCGGGCTCGTCGGCGCCTCCAACGACGACCGCTACATGGCCGTTTCGCGCTCCGAGGCCGGCTCCGACTGGTCCGAGATCCGGGTCATGGAGATCGCGACCAAGGCCGAGCTCCCCGACCGCATCCGCTGGGTCAAGTTTTCGGGGGCGGCTTGGCGCGGCGACGGCTTTTTCTACAGCGGCTACGACGCGCCGGCGGCCGGTCAGGAGCTGACCGCCCGCAACGAGTTCCAGAAGATTTTCTTCCACAAGCTGGGCGATCCCCAGGAGAACGACGCGCTTGTCTTCGAGGACCGCGAGCACCCCCTCCGCTACGTCGGCGTCGATATCACCGAGGACGAGCGCTTCTTGTTCCTGACCATCTCGGAGGGGACGTCCGGGAACGAGCTGCGCTGGCGCGACCTCAAGGCCAAGGACGCGTCCTTCAAGACGCTCGTCCCGGGCTTCGCCAACGACAGCGGCGTCATCGACGCCGTCGGCGAGGCGGTCCTCGTCTATACGAACGTCGACGCGCCGAACTACCGCGTCGTCCGCGTCGATCCCAAGCGCCCCGATAAGGCGGGCTGGGTCGACGTCATCCCCGAGCAGGCCGACGTCTTGCGCGGCGCGAACGCGGCCGGAGGGCGGCTGTTCTGCAGCTACCTCAAGGACGCCAACACCAAAATCTTCGAGCACACCCTGGACGGCGCGCCCGTCCGCGAGATCGCGCTGCCGGCGCTCGGGACGGCCGGCGGATTCTACGGGAAGCGGGCCGAGACGACCCTGTTCTATACGTTCACCTCGTTCACCTTCCCGCCCTCGATCTACAAGTACGACATCGCCTCCGGGACGTCGGAGCTCTTCCGCAAGACCGAGGTCAAGTTCAACCCCGAGGACTACGAGGCCCGCCAGGTCTTCTACGCGAGCAAGGACGGGACGCGCGTGCCGATGTTCCTCGTCTTCAAAAAAGGCCTCGTTCAGGACGGGCGCAACCCCGTCTTCCTGACCGGCTACGGCGGGTTCAACATCAGCGAGGTTCCGTCCTTCAGCCCGGTCCGGATCGTCCTCCTCGAGAACGGCTGCGTCTTCGCCCTCCCCAACCTGCGGGGCGGCGGGGAGTACGGGGAGACCTGGCACAAGGCGGGGATGCTCCTCAACAAGCAGAACGTCTTCTACGACTTCATCGCCGCGGCCGAGTATCTCATCGCCGAGAAGTACACGGCGCCGGACAAGATCGCCATCTCGGGCGGGTCGAACGGCGGGCTCCTGGTCGGGGCGGCCATGACCCAGCGGCCCGACCTGTTCAAGGTCGCGCTGCCCGCGGTCGGCGTCATGGATATGCTCCGCTACCACAAGTTCACGGTCGGCTGGGGCTGGGCCGTCGAGTACGGCTCGAGCGACAGCGAAGAGCATTTCCGGAATCTGTACGCCTACTCGCCCCTCCACGCCATCAAGGACGGCGTGTCCTATCCGGCGACCCTGGTGACGACGGCCGACCACGACGACCGCGTCGTGCCGGCCCATTCCTTCAAGTTCATCGCCGCCCTCCAGGCGGCCGACGCGGGCCGCAACCCGGTCTTGATCCGGATCGAGACGCGGTCCGGGCACGGCTCGTCGAGCACCAAGAAAGCGATCGATGAGGCGGCCGACGAGTTCGCGTTCATGTTCCGCTACCTCGGCGTCGACGTCCGCTGAGGGAGAGGGCCGGAGGGGAGAGGGCGGCGCTTGATGGACGCGGCGGGCGGAGGCCCGCGGCGGACCGCCATGATCACGGGCGCGTCGAGCGGCATCGGCCGCGCGACGGCGCTCGCTCTGGATAGGGCCGGCTGGCGGGTCTTCGCGGGCGTCCGGACCCGGAAAGCGGCCGCGGACCTGGGGCGGGAAGCGTCCTCCCGGCTGACGCCCGTCATCCTGGACGTGACGCAACCCGCCCGCGTTGCGGCGACCGCCGCCGAGATAAGGGCTTCGCTCGGACGCGAGGCCGGGCTGGACGCCCTGGTCAGCAACGCGGGGATCATGGCCGCCGTCGGACCCCTCGAGTTCACCGCGACCGACGCCGTCCGGCGTCAGCTCGAAGTCAACCTGATCGGCCATCTCGTCGTTATCAAGGCGTTCCTGCCCGCGCTCCGCAAGCGGAGGGGGCGAATCGTCGTCGTCGGCTCGCTCAGCGGACGCATGCCCTTGCCCTTGATGGGAGGGTACATGGCGGCCGAGCACGCCCTCGAAGCCGTCTGCGACGTCCTGCGCGTCGAGCTCCGGCCTTGGCGCGTCCCGGTCAGCCTGATCGAGGCGAGCCTGATCAGGACGCCGATCTGGGCCAAGGGCGAGAAGGCGACGCTCGCTTCCCGACGGATGCGGCCGGCCGCCGTCGGGGGTGTCTACGCGCGGATGATGGACAGGGGCTGGAGCGCGATGCGCCGCGTCTACGGACGATGGAACGCCCCGCCCGAGCGCGTTGCGGCCGTCGTCCTGAGAATCATGGAGGCCCGCCGGCCCAAAGCCCGCTACGGCGCCGGCGTTTTTTCGGGCACGGTCCCGTACTATCGCCTCGTCCCGGCTCGCCTCGTCGACGCCGTCCTGGGGCGCTTCCTGTCGAG
>JAFGBC010000235.1 GCA_016933355.1 Candidatus Aminicenantota bacterium | reverse complement strand
TGTCGGGCGGGACGAGGCTGCGCGGGTCGAACGGGACGCCCCGGTCGCGGACCTCGATCTGGAAGCGGTTGGCTTCGGTCCAAAAGCGGATCTCGACTAAGCCGCGCCGCTCGGGGTAGGCGTAGAGGATGATGTTGACGCAGATCTCGTAGAGGGACAGCTCGAGCTTGAATCCGTCCTCCTCGTCGATCTTCCAGCGTCTCAGCGCCTTGCGCAGGAGAGCCAGGACGCGGTCGACCTCGCGCAGGTCGGCCCGGATCTTGATCCGCTCGACGGCGCGTGCCATGAGGCGGCCTTCCCCCTTCCCCGTCAGCCTATCCGCTGGACGATCACGATCGTCATGTCGTCCTCAGGGTCGTCCTTCCGCGAAAAGGCCCGGACGTCGGCCACGATCCGTTCCCCCGTCTCCCGGGCGCTCAAGGCGGCGTTCGTGCCGAGAAGCGCGAGCAGGCGCTCCTCGCCGTACTCCTCCTGGTCCGGGCTGCGGCTCTCGGTGATGCCGTCCGTGAACAGGCAGAGCCGGTCCCCGGGGCCGAGCCGGGCCGTTCCGACCTCGAAGTCGGCCCCGGCGAACATGCCCAGGCAGAATCCCGTCCTCGTCAGCCGGCGGATCTCTCCCGACCGGCCGGCCAGGATGGGCGCGTTGTGCCCGGCGTTGACGTAATGGAGCTCGCCCGTCGACTTGTCGAGCTCGCCGTAAAAGAAGGAGATGAAGCTGTCGCTCTCCGAGCTGCGGAAAACGAACTCGTTGAGCTTGGCGGCCATGGCGTCGAGGGAGGCGCCGGGACGGACTTCGGAGTAGAGGGCGGCCCGCAGCGACGCCATGAGGAGGGCGGCCCCGACGCCGTGGCCCGAGACGTCGGCGACGGTTAGCCCCACGCTCGTCGGACCGAGCGGGATGAAATCGTAGTAGTCCCCCCCGACCCGCGAGCTGCAGAAGTTCGTCCCCCAGAGGTCGAATTCGGCCGGAGCCGGATTCTCCTTGGGCAGGAAGTTCCGCTGGATCTGGACGGCCAAGCTCAGCTCGCGGTCGAGCCGGCTCTTCTCTAGGGCCTGGTCGAAGAGGCGGGCGTTCTCGATCTTAATCGCGGCCAGGTTGGCCAGGAAGGTTAGGAGCTTCATGTCGTCGGGCGTGAACGGCTCGACGAGCGAGACGCGGTCGCCGTAGATGAGACCGATGATCTCCTTGTTGTCCCAGAGCGGCACGCAGAGGGCCGAATGGATCCGGGACTGGATGATGCTGGCCTGGGAGCGGTACTGGGTGTCGGACTGAAGGTCGGAGACCAGGACGGCCGAGTTCTTGTCCAGGGCCGTCCGGACCACACTCTGGCTGATGCGGACGTTGAGGTCCTTCATCTCCCGGTTCGGGATTCGGACCAGGCGGGGCACGAGCTGGGGCGGGTTTCCCTCGCGAAGCAAGAGGACGGCCCGGTCCATCGAGACATTCTCGGTGATGAGGTCCATGATGTGGGCCAGCAGGTCGGACATCGGCATGTGGTAGATCAGGGACTGGCTGACTTCGTTGAGGACGAGCAGGATCTTCTGCTCGCGGCGGACGGCCTCGGGGTCGAGGGCGGCCGAGGGCCGGCGGGTGATCGTCTCGACCGCGCTCTCCTTGAGGATGTCGCGGACGTTGACGATCGTGTTGATGTTTTCGCCCAGCGGGCCGGCCTCGACCAGCTCGACGTGGGAGAGCGGCCGCTTCCCGAAGATGAGCCGGGTCATCCCGACCAGGATCTCGTCGCCGTTAGCCAGCTCGGTCTCCTCCTGGATCTTGATCCCGTTGACGAAGGTGCCGTTCTTGCTGCCCGCGTCGACGATCGTGAACTTCTCGCCGCGGCGGATGAGGGCGGCGTGATGGGAGGAGCTGAACTGGTCGGCCAGGGCCAAGTCGTTGTCGGCCGCCCGCCCGATCCGAGTCCGGTCCCTGTCGGTCAGGTAGGCGAAGGGCTCGCCCTCCTTGGGATAGACGAACAAGTCAGCCATGGCTCACCCCTTTTTCATTTTAGCCGACTCCGGTCCGGAGGGAAAGCCCCGCCGGCCGGGCGCCATCCCCTTGACGATCCTTCGGCAGCGGGCGATCCGCTCCTCGATCGACCAGGGCTCGACCAAAGGCGCCAGCCCGCCCCGGATCTCCTTGTTGAGGACGTTGTCGAGGAGCTCCAGAGAATAGTCCGCGGAGCGCTCGGTCCCGGCCAGGAGGTTCTGGTAAGCCCGGACGATGTCCTCGGTCGGGTAGACGAGGCTCAGGAGCTCGAAGATCGATTTGAGGGCCATCGCCATCCGGGTGTCCGAGCCGACGTCGGGACAGGCGGTCCCGCCGCTCTCGGCGTAGAGGGCAAGGAACGTCCGGCACGAGCGGCGGATCAGGTCCAGGACGATCTCGACGACCCTCGTCTCCCGAAATCGGATCTCGGGATGCTCCGACTTGAGCCGGAAGAGGGCCTCGATGATCTCGCTCTCCACCGCTCCGCCGCTCTTCCGCTCGAGCCCGCCGAGGAGGATGTCGGCCGCCCGCTGGCTCCCGATTCCGGCCAGGACCTCGGGCAAAGCGCGTCGGAGGGCGTGGCTCTTCCGCCCATCCTCGAGATGGGCCTTGAGGGCCGGCAGCCCCTTCTCGCCGTAGGCGACCAGGGCGGCGGCCGCGACGCCCCGGACGTTGGAGTTGGCCAGGTGCGGCAGGATGCGCGGGATGAACTCCTTGCGTCCGGTCCGGGCGGCGCTGGGAATGGCGTAGTTCAGGACCTCGGACGATCGGTCGCCCAGAAGGGCTTTCAGGCTGCGCAAGGCGGCCGGCGTCGTCCGGCGCAGGCCGAGCAGCTTGGCCGCCTCCATCCGGGCGACCTCATCGACCGCCGTCCCCGCCGTGAGCGTGCGCTGGAGGTAGTCGTCCATGACTTTGCGGTAGGAGTCGAGCTCGAGGATCTCCCGGACGTTCCGCTGCCAGTCCGCGTCCTCGAGGATGTCGCCGACCTCGAGCCCGGAGGCCTCGGCCCCGACATCCAGGACGGAATCGAGCGTGCGGATCCGGAAGTCCTCGGCCTGGGAGGCGATGAGCTTCCTGAGCTCGGGCGTCAGCTTCTCCTTCCCGACCAGGTCGAAGAGGTTCATCAGGTAGAGGGACGAGCTCTTCTCCCGGCTTTGGATCGTGTCGAAGACGAGGCGCGTCTTGTCGAGGTCGACGTGGGCGTCGACGATTTTTCGGCCGTCCTCCCAGCGCCGCTCGAGGTCGCCCTTGACGACTCGGACGTACTCGGCCTGGACGCGGCGGACCAGCACGAGCCAGACGGCGACCAGGGCGGCGCTCAGGAGGCTGATCCTACGGACCGGCCAGTGGAGCCCGCTGTAGGCGCCCAGGAACAGGAGCGCCCCGATCCCGTTCGCAAACTTCGTCGCGAACATGTCGATGAAAAACTTGACCTTGAACTTGACGCCGGCCGGGACGGGAATGTAGAGGAGCTCCCGGACGGACTGGCTGATGGTGTTGTCCATCCCCTTGTCGGCGCCCCGGACGGCGACCGCCCAGCCGAGAAGGCCGGCGGCCGGGACGAGGAAAACGGTCAGGGCTCCGACGGCGAGGAGCGCCGGCGCGACCAGGAGGGCCGTCTTGATCCCGAAGCTCCGGAGCAGCGGCCCCGAAACGAAGAGCTGAAACAGATAGGAGACGACGAGCAGAATTCCATAGAATGCGGCCAGGAAGGCCGTCCGGGCGTCCTGGCCGGCGACGGCGCCCTTGAGAATGACGTTGAACTGGAGGTCGACCAGCGTCCCGACGGCGACCGCGATGACCAGGATCCCTGTCAGAAGGCCGAGATAGCGGTTGCCACGGACGAGTTGAAAGCCTTCCAGGACTCGGACGCGGAGGATCGGCTTTCGCTCCGGACTGCGGCCGTGCGCCCCGCCCGTCTGGGCGTCGCGATCCTTCCGCCGGCAGAGGACTTCTATAACCACGAAGGTCCCGGCCAGCACGACCGGGCAGACGAGGAGCAGGCTTTCGGTCCCGACCAGGCGGGCCAGCCACCCGGCCAGCAGCGACCCGAAGATGCCCCCCAGCAGACCGCCCGAGACCAGGAACCCGATCAGGCGCTTGGCCTGGTGGGGATGGAAGACGTCGTTGACGGCGATCCAAAACTGGGTCACGGTCGTGGCGATAAAGACATCCGACCAGAACCAGTAGGCCAGGCTCAGGCCCGGCCACTGGAAGCGGAGCAGGAACCAGAAGGCCAGGAGGTTGGACATGAAGAACAGGATGCTCCCAGCCAGGTAGATCCGGCGCGGAAGCTTCTCGAGGAGCCGGGCGTTGAGAGCGGCGACCAGGCCGATCAGGAGCGCCGACAGGAGGTAGGCGTAGGGCAGGTCTTCAGGGGGGAAGGATTGGAGGAGGAGCGAGTATTTAACGGGCTTGACGATGTAGGCCGGGAATGTGATCAGGAAGAAGTACAGGAAGAAGAGGTAAGCGTAGGGCCGTTCGGCGGGCCGGATCGCGACGGCCCGCCGGAG
>JAFGBC010000052.1 GCA_016933355.1 Candidatus Aminicenantota bacterium | reverse complement strand
GACCTTGAAGCCCAGCAGGTCCCAGGCCTTCTTCTTCGCGTCGCAGGTCGTCTCCCCGACCGCGAAGTCCTTGAGCGTCTTGTAGGGACAGGTTCCGCTGAAGGACATCCCGAAGGTCGAGCGGACGAGCGGGCAGATGTCGCGGGGGAACATCTTGTCGGCGAAGTTGACCGGCCAGCCGGAGCCTCCGCAGAGCGGGATCGGCAGGACATCGGCGGCCAGGGCGATCTCGTCGGGGACGTAGATGCAGAAGGTTCCTATCGATTTGCCCCCGCTCTTCCGGAGCTCATGGATCTCGGCCACCCGCTCGGCGTGGCTGGCATGGAAGGCGCGATCGAACCGCTCCATTTCCTTGGGTCGGTTTTTTCGGGCGAGATGGGTTTTCCGATGGTGCTGGGAGAGGTCCTCCAGGAGCTGGTCGTGAAGGTCGAGGTTGACCCCGAGCTCGGTCCAGACGGCGCGGATGCCGCTCATGCCTATCTTCATTCAGACTTCGGCCCACAGGGCGCGGGACGGGTCGGGCTGGAAGGCGCGCGTCCGGGCCTCGTCGATCATCTGGGAGACGAGGAGATTCCAGCTCACGAAATCCGGCGCCGCGAGCGGAGCGCCCGTTTCCGAGTGGTAGTTCTCGTGCATCATGCCGTTCGCGGCCAGGTCGTCCAGGCAGAGCTTCGTGACGCGCCCGGCGATCGTCCGCGCCGCCTCCGGATAACCGTAGCGGAGCAGGGCGTGCAGGACCATCCAGTTGGCGTGCGGCCAGATCGGCCCCGCCCAGTTCGAGTAGGGCTTGATGACGTTGGCGTTGCTGAAGGCCGGCTCGTCGAGGGCGGCCGACCGGACGCCGTGGGGCGACCAGAGCTTTCCGGGCGCCAGGACGTAGCGTTCGATCATGGCCTGCGCCCGTTCGGCCGAGGCGAGCCCCGCCCAGAGCGGAATCAGGTTGCTGTAGGTGACGCAGCGGATGCGGTCCCTCTCGGCCGCATCGTAGCTGTAATAGGTCGAGTCGGCCGGGTCCCAGAGGTGGGCGTTCACGGCCTCGGTCAGCCGGCGCGCCCGCTCCCGGAAGGCCGCGGCCTCGCCGCGCTTGCCGAGCCTGTCCGCGATGACCGCCATCGCCCGGTAGTCGAGGACCAGGAAGCCGTTGACGTCCCCGGCCGCGACGCCGTTGTGATAGCGCCGGACCAGGCTCGGGTTGTTGTCGGCCCCGGATTCCAGCCCGTCCCACCACTTGGCGAGGCCGGTTTCCGCGTCGCTCATGAAGCGCTCGCGATAGGTGATACAGGCGGCCATCGCGTCCCAGACCGGCGCGATCCATCCGAAATCGCTCAGCGAGATCGACGCGTAGTAGGCGGCCTGGCCCATGAGCGGTTTGATATGGTAGAGACGGGCGTCGCGTCCGGCCCAGGGTCTAAGCCCGCCCGGCGTCTGGCCGTCGGGCTCGGTGTAGCGGAGGAAGTTCAGGCACCAGTTCTTGAGGTAGACGCCGTCGGCCCGGTCGACCGAGATGAGATGGAGACCGACGAAGAAGGCGTCCCAGTCCCAGAGCTCTTCGTAGACGCCGCTGGGGACGATGTAATCGTAGGGAATCGCCCCTGTGGCGCGGCGCAGGACGCGGCCGCGCAGCCCGCCGATCCGCTCGCGCGCTTCGGCGGCCAGTCTCTCGAGCTCGGTCTCTCCGATGTTGATCATATCCGCTCCCTTCCTGAAGCGCGGAGGCCCAAACTATAGCCCCGGCCCCCGCCCGATGTCAAACCCGGCGCCGGCGTTTTTGACAAGCCCCCTGATCCTGGACTAGAATTCTTTTTAGATCATCCGGACGCGGAGGTTCCGCGTCCCTCAGCGAGCGCCAAGGTTCATCGAAGGAGCGTACGTATGGCAGTGACCCGAGCCCCGCGTCTTTTCCTCGCTGCTTTGACCGTCGCGGTCCTTGCCGGCGCCGTCCGGCCGGCGGATAAACCCCTGTTCCGGACCGGACAGAAAGCGGAGATCGTCCTCGGTCCGTATTCGTCCCGGGCGGTCCGGAGCGAATTCAACCACCCGATGAAAGCGTTCAGCGACGGCCGGCGGCTTTATGTCTCCGACACCAGGAACAACCGCATCCTCATCTGGAAAGCCTTCCCGACCCGGAACGGACAGGCGCCCGACTTCGTCCTGGGCCAGAAGAACTTCACGACGAACGCCTCGGGCGGCGGCCGGTCGGGCCTCAACTGGCCGATGGGGGTCTATTCTGACGGAAAAAAGCTGTTCGTGGCCGACGCCTTCAACTGGCGCGTCCTGATCTGGAACAAGATCCCGACCGCGAACGACGCCCCGGCCGACCTCGTCTTGGGCCAACCCGACTTCGACACGGTGGGACCGGGGAACCCGCCCGACCCGGTAACGCATCTGTCCGAGCCGTGGGGCGTCTGCTACGATGGAACCAAGCTCCTGGTCGCGGTTTCGTCCCGGGTCCTCGTTTGGAAAAAGCTCCCGACCCGGAACAACCAGAAGGCCGACCTCGTCCTGGGCCAGAAGAATTTCACGTCGTTCGAGTTCAACGACAAGCGCTGGAACCTCTGGACGCCGACCTGCGTCGATTCGGACGGCCGGGTCGTCGCCGTCGGCGACTATAACGCCAAGAAGATCTGCCTCTGGACCAAGCCCCTGACGAAGAACGGCCAGCCTCCCGACGTCGTCATAAAAAGCGACGCCTTCCCCGAGCCGGTTTGGGTCAACAAGTACCGCTACCATACTTTCGCGACCGACCTCGGGACGCTCTCGATCAAGAACGGGAAACTCCTGTTGGGCTGCACCCTGATCTGGATCTGGGACTCGATCCCGACCCGCGACAACCAGAAGTACAGCCGCTACGCCGGGGCCGACAAGTACTGCGCGGGCGGGCGCTATTACGGTCTTCAATACGACGGCCGGCGGATTGTCTTCGCCGACGGCAACACCAACCGGGTCCTCATCTACAACGGCATCCCGTCGGACGGCGAAACGCCGGCCGATATCGTGCTCGGCGCCAAAGACTTCACGACCAATATCTTCCAGAGCCGCAAGGGCGGGCAAAGCAGCGGCGGCCTCGTTTCGACGGGAAAAAAGCTGGCCTTCAGCATGTTCATGGGTCGGACGGTCATCTATCAGGATCTGCCCAAGAACAATGCCCGTCCCCTCGACACGATCCTCTCCATCCAAAGATGGGACCAATGGTACGCCCCCTGGTGCGGATATGCCCAGGTCTATGATCCGTTTCGCGAGCAAGGGGGCCTCTGGAGCGACGGGATCCGGCTTCTGGTCGCCGATTGGGAGGCGGGCGTCCTGTTGTACGATCGGTTCCCGGAGAGAGACCATCAGACGCCCTATCGCCGCCTGATCAGCGTCGACGACATGCGGAGGCTGAACATCTCCCAGCTGACTTCGGCCTGCCTGGCCGGAAATAAATTGGCGATCATCGACGCCCGCAACAACCAGGTCATGATCTGGAACGCGCTGCCCGACAAGTTCCAATTGCCGAATCCCAACGTCACGCTGCGCTTCGGGGCGGGGGCGACGCACCTCGCCAGCGACTGCGCCACGGACGGACGCCGCCTGGCCGTCAGCCTGAGCGACAAGGTTCTCCTCTGGAACGCGATCCCGACCCGGAACGATCAGAAGCCGGATCTGGTCCTTGACCGCCTCAACGGGCCCAGCGGCATGATCATTCATCCCAAGCTGTTCGCCGTCGCAGAGCTGGGCAACAACCGCGTCCTCGTCTACGACCGGTTCCCGACCAGAGCGAATCAGCCCTGGACGGCGGTCCTCGGCCAGCCGAACGGCGTCTCGACCCTGGCCGGGAAATCGGCGGGCCAATTCAACATGCCGGCCCGGCTGAGCTTCGACGGCGAATACCTCTGGGTCGGCGAGTTCAAGTGGGGCGACCGGATCCTCGGCTTCCGGGCCGCCCTCCCCAAGACCCGGCCGTCCGCGCCCTCCGGGCTGCGGGCTCGGGCCGTCTCGAACAACCGGATCGAGCTCTCCTGGACCGACGCCGCGACGAACGAGCGTGGCTACCGCGTCGATTTCCGCAAGACCGGATCCGCGGCCTTCGAGACCTACGGCTATCCGCGTTTCGACACGACCTCATGTTGGGTGGACGGGCTCGATAAGAACACCCCGTACGAGTTCCGGGTCTCCGCCTTCAACGGCTCGGGAACGAGCCCCGCCGCGACGGCGTCGGCGAGGACGTTGAACAAGGCAAACGCGGCGCCGGACACGCCGATCCCCCTCTTTCCGGCCAACGCCAGCGTGAATTATGAACCTCAATCCTTCCTGCTCCGCTGGGGAGGCGGCGACGCAGACGCCGGGGACGTTGTTTCGTACGACCTCTATTTCGGGACGACGCCGACCCCGCCCCTTCTCGCCCAAAACCTGACGGCGACGGAATGGTTCGGGGTCCGGCAGGTGATTCCCTCCGGCACGCAGTTCTTCTGGAAGATCGTTTCCCGCGACCGGAGCGGGGCGACGACGGAAGGTCCCCTTTGGAGTTTCCTGTCCTGGGGCATCGGGCCCTGGGATAAATTCACGGTGACGGTGATCTCCGCCGCCGGGGGGACGACGAACTACGCCCCGGGGGCTTACGATTTCGTCGACCTCGAGGACGCCGACCAGAGGGAATGGCTGATCCAAGCCTATCCCGATTCCGGCTACGCGTTCGCGGGCTGGACGGGCGACGTCCCGGCCGGGCACGAGAAAGACAATCCCCTCTTCCTGTGCATCGACCGAAACCGGCAGCTCGCGCCGGTCTTCACGGCGGCCGCGTCCGGCGACGACCCTCCGGGCGCGCGATGACGAACGGCCGGCCGGAGCGAACAGAAACCGTTTGACAGGCCGGTTCGGTTACGGCTATGACTATTTTGAAGGATAATAACGAGGAGGAACGCCATGAGATCTCGGTCCCGGAGAGCGGCGCTTTGGATTCCGCTGTTGGTTCTCCTCCTGAGTCCGGCCGTCGGCCTGGGCGCCGAAACCTTTCCGTTCCGGCAGGTCCGGATCACGGTGCCGGGGACCATCAGCGACATGGTCGTCGCCGACATCAACCGTGACGGCTATCCGGACGTCGCCCTGATCGACTACGCCAACAAGACCGTCCGGACCTTCCTGGGCGGGCCGAGCTGCGCCTATCCGCAGGCCTTCGCCCTGCCCCTGGCCAAGACCGGCCGAACATTCGTGGGGGCGGGCGACTTCAACGGCGACGGAGCTCCCGACCTGGCCGTCAACGTCCCGACGGCCAAGGCCCATTTCGCCGTCCTGCCCGGCGACGGCGCCGGCGGGCTCCTCAACGCCGTCAACGTCCCGGCGGGGAAAATCGCTTCGGCCCTCGACTGCGCGGCCGTTTTGGACCTCAACAACGACGGCCGGCCCGACGTCGTCGGGATTCAGCAGAAGAACGGCGCGGTCCTGTCCTTCCTGAACCTGGGCGGGGCGAAATTCAAGAAGCGAGTCGTCAAGGCGTCCAGCAGCTACGACAGCGTCGTGGCCGGAAATTTCGACACCGACAAGAAGAACGACGCCGTCTTCGGCGAGTTCCATCCCGGCGACCGCATCTATTATTATAAGAGCAAGGGGGACGGCGCCTTCCGGGCGCCGAAAACGACCCGCCATACGGCCCTGGGCGCCTGCCTAGTCGCCGGCGACCTCAACGGCGACCGGAAGCTCGACCTTGTCGGCGACGGAGGGGGGGCGAACGACGGATGGTCCATGCTCGCCGCCGGGACCGGCCTCTTCACCACGAAGAAGCGGCTCCCCGCCGCGGCATCGTTCGAAGGGGGCGGCGTCCTCGTCAAGCTGGGGACCGACGCCAAGCTGGACCTGGCCACGGGCGAAACGGCCGGCATCGCCCTGTTTGCGGGCAACGGCAACGGGTCGTTCGCCTCGCGGAGCCGGCTCGCCCGTCACCTCCGTTTCGACAAAGCCCTGGGGACCCTGGCCGCCGCCGACGTCAATCGGGACGGCCGGCTCGACCTCATCGGCGCCCAGTGGGACCACGGCATCAAGGCGCAAGAAGAGATCGACGACTGGTCGAACCTCATCCTCTTCCTGAACGGCCAGCTCCCCAACACCCTGGCCATCTCCAACCTGGCGACGACCAAGCTCAGCTTCGCGACCTCGGTCGTCAACTACGCCGGGAGCGTCAGCTTCCAATCGACGAGCGGGGACCTCAAGTTCTTCACGACCGACGAGATCACCGACAACGCCTACCTGGACTTCCGGGTCCACCTCGACTTCCCTTCGCCCGAGAAGGACGTCAGCTACCATTATTTCGCCACAGGCTCCTATCTCAACAAGCCCGGGGAAAAATCGGGCTCCTTCTCCTGGGACATGGCCTTGCCCACGACGGTCGTCAGCGCCTCGACGCCGACCATCACCCTCAGCGACTTCTATCTGCTGGATTACCACCTCGTCCTGAGCAACGGGCTCCTGACCAAGGAGGCCGGGCCGACCGGCGCTCCCGTCCACGCCGCCGCCGGCGTCGGGAAGACGCTGTCTTCAAACGGAGGCCGCGTCGTCCTCGTCGGCGTCGAAGTCGAGAAATAACGGTCCCTTCGAACCGTCG
>JAFGBC010000234.1 GCA_016933355.1 Candidatus Aminicenantota bacterium | reverse complement strand
TGCCCTTCCGCCCCGTCCTCAAGGCGGCCTTCGCGGGGTTCAATAAGATCTACGGCCGCTTCGTCGCCTGGTACGAGCGGTTCCTGACCTGGAGCCTGGACCACAAAGGCCGCGTCCTGGCCTGGACTCTCGTCTTCTTCGGCGTCGCCTTCGCGCTGGGCGGCCTGCTCCGCCGCGAGCTCATGCCCCGGATGGAGACCGCGACCTTCGAGCTCGACCTCAAGATGCCGGTCGATTTCTCCTTCGAGCAGACGACCGAGATGGCCGTCCTGCTCGAGACGCATCTCCGCGGCCTGGCGCCGGTCAAGACCGTCCTGTCCCAGGTCGGGATCGTCAGCGGCATGGAGAGCGCCGACCCCAATATTTCGGTCAACTCGGCCCGGCTCTTCGTCGAGGTCGGCCGGCCCAAGGAGCTCGAGGGGGTCCTCGACGCCGCGCGCGCCCGACTGGCCCGGTTCCCCGACATCTCCTACACCGTCGTCCGCGAGCAGTCCCTGGTCGGCGAGTTCCTGGCCCTGTCCACGGCCGAGGTCGCGCTCAAGGTCAAGGGCAAGGACCTCGACCGGCTCAAGGAGATCGCGGAGGAGCTGATCGCCCGGCTTGCCGCCGTCCCCGGCATCGCCGACGTCATGACGAACGTCGGCGAGGGCAAGCCCGAGTTCAAGGTCACGATCGACAAGGACGCCCTCAAGCGGTACTCCGGCCTGACGCCGGCGGCGATCGGCGACTTCCTGGTCAGCGCCGTGCGCGGCCGGGTGGCCAGCCAATTCCGGGAGATGGAGAAGAAGTACACCATCCTGGTCCGGCTCGAGGACGCCTCGCGGCGGAACATCGAGGCCCTCCTCGGCGAGTCGATGCCCGTCGGCGACCGGCTCGTCCCGCTCCGGGAGCTCGTCTCCTACGAGGTCGTCCGCGGGCCGCGCGAGATACGCCGCGAGAACCAGCAGCGGGAGGTCCTGGTCAGCGCCAACCTCAGGGGACGGAAGATCAGCCAGGTGACGCCCGCCGTCGAGCGGGCGATCGAGGGGCTCCGCCTCCCGACCGAGTACCGCGTCGCCTGGAGCGGCGAGCGCGAGGAGATGAACCGTTCCTTCCGGAGCCTGTATCTGGCCCTGATCCTGGCCGCCCTCCTGACCTACATGATCATGGCCGCCCAGTTCGAGTCCCTCCTCCATCCCTTCCTGGTCATGTCCACGCTGCCGATGGGCGCGGCCGGGTCGATCCTCGCCCTGGTCCTGACCGGGCAGACGCTCAACGTCATCTCGATCATCGGCATGGTCGTCCTGATCGGCATCGTCGTCGACAACGCCACGGTCAAGATCGACTACACGAACCAGCTCCGCCGGGCCGGGATGCCGCTCCGGGCCGCCGTCGAGGAGGGGAGCCACGTCCGGCTGCGGCCGATCCTGATGTCGACGGCAAGCACCCTGGTCGGCCTCGTCCCGATGGCCCTGGCGTTGGAGAGGGGCGCCGAGCTCATGCAGCCGCTGGCCGTCGTCGTCATCGGCGGGCTGGCCGTCTCGACCTTCCTGACTCTGATCCTGATCCCCGTCATCTACGAATGGGCGGAGGCGCGCAAGGGATGAGAGTCTTCATCGATCGCCCCGTCGCCACGGCGATGGTCTACCTCGCCCTTCTGGCGTTGGGCGTCTTTTCCTTCCTGAACACGCCGATCGAGCTCGCGCCCAAGGAGAGCTTTCCCCAGGTCGACGTCATCACGGCCTGGGCCGGCGCCCCGCCCGAGGTCGTCCAGACCCAGGTCACGGCCCCGCTCGAGGAGGCCTGCGCGGCGGTCAAGGGCATCGTCAAGATGACCTCGACCTCCCGGATCGGGCAGTCGCGGATCACCCTCGACTTCAACCCCGGGACGAACATGGAGTTCGCGACCCTCGCCCTGCGCGAGGAGCTAGGCAAGACGCGCTCCGTCCTGCCGCCCCGCGTCCGGCCCTCGATCCAGCTCTACGTGCCCGAGGATTTCCGGATCGACCCCTTCCTCAAGTACACGGTCTCTGGCGACTACGGCCTCCAGGAGCTCCAGGAGCTGGTCAAGGAGAAGCTCGAGATCGGGCTGGGCGCCGTCCGCGGCGTCTCGGGCGTCGAGGTCACGGGCGGGTCGGAGGCGGAGATCCGGGTCGTCCTCGACGAGGCCAAGCTCAAGGCCTACGCCATCCATCCCTTCCAGGTCAACGCGGCCGTGGCCGCCCGGCTCCGGACGCTCCCGACCGGACGCGTCCGCCAGGGCAACCGGGAGTTCCTGTTCAAGTTCGCCGACCGGATCGACAGCCGGCTCGAGCTCGAGGAAACGGTCGTGGCCTTTTCGGGGAGGAACGCGATCCGGGTCCGGGACGTCGCGGCGGTCGAGATGACCTACGCCGAAATCCGGATCCTCAACCGGGTCAACGGCCGGCCGACGGTCAGCCTGACCGTCTACAAGGAGCAGGGCGCGAACACCCTCCGCGTCGCCCGCGACGTCAAGCGCCGGCTCGAGGCCGTCAAGGCCGAGCTTCCGCCCGACCTCGTCTTCAAGGAGGTCAACGACGAGAGCGCGGAGATCCGCAAGAACCTGAACGACTTCGGCCTCTTGGCCGGGCTGATCACGGCCATCGTCTTCGCCATGGTCTTCGTCGTGCTCCGCCGCGTCAAGCCGTCCCTCCTCATCCTGTCCTCGATCGCCTTCTCGGTCGTCATCACCTTCAACCTGATCTACGCCTTCAGGATCTCCCTCAACATGCTGACGCTCGGCGCCCTGGCGTTGGGCTTCGGGATGTTCGTCGACAATTCGATCGTCGTCTTCGAAAACATACTCCGGCTGCGGGAGGGGGGGCTCGCCCCCCGCGAGGCGGCCGTCCGGGGGCCGAGGGAGGTCTTCGTCGCCGTCCTGGCCTCGACCCTGACGACGATGGCCGTGTTCTTCAGCTTCCCCTTTTTCCAGGGCAAGCTCAAGGTCTATTATCTGCCCCTGGCCATCGTGATCGCCTCGGCCATGGCCGCCTCGCTCCTCGTCTCGTTCAGCCTGATCCCCGCCCTCAGCCCGCGACTGGTCGAGAAGAGGAAGCGCAAGGAGGCCGGCGAGCGACGGAGCCCGCGCTTCGAAAAGGTCCTAACGGTCCTGCTCCGCCATCCGGTCGAGGTCCTGCTCGTCGTCGCGGCCCTTCTTTTCGGGGCCTACCGCTGGTTCCGGGCCGAAGTCACGCTCGGCCGCTGGTATTCGTGGTATTCCAGGGAATACCTTTATGTCCGCGTCGGCCTGCCGCCCGGGTCCGATATCGCCCGGACCGACGAGACGATCCGCTCCTTCGAGGACAAGGTCCTGGAGCAGGATTGCGAAAAGGAGATGGACGTCCAGGTCTACGCCGAGAGCGCCTTCCTCCGGGTCGGCTTCCCGCCCGAGATCGAGCGGTCCTACCGGCCCTACGCCCTCAAGGAAGAGCTCATCCAGCTCGCCACCCAATTCGCCGGGATCGACGTCAGCGTCGGGGGCTTCGACCCCCAGTGGTACGCCTCGAGTATGGGCGCCGGGACCTTCTACAGCTCGAGGATCAAGTTCACCGGCTATAACCTCAGGAAGCTGAAGGAGATCACGGGCGAGCTCGAGAAAACGCTCCGCCGCAACCCGCGCGTCAAGGAGGTCCGGACGGTCTCCGACCGCTGGGGCTGGGCGCGGGGCGACGCCTTCGAGGACATCCTCAAGGTCGACAAGGCGGCCCTCCGCCGCTACGACATCGACCCCGCCTATCTCTATTTTCATCTCCAGACGCTGATCCAGGGCGAGTTCGCGACCCCGGCCCGGATCCGGACGGGCGGCCAGGACCTGGCCGTGGCCGTCAAGTTTCCCGAGGCGGACCGGATCGACCGGCGCGGGCTGAGTGAAAGCCTGATCCGGACCCGGGGCGGCGAGTACCTCCGGCTGGGCGAGATCGCCGCCTTCGCCGAGGTGCCGATCGCCGGCGCGATCGACCGCGAGAACCAGCAGTTCCAGCAGACGATCATGTGGGAGTTCCGCGGTCCGGCCAAAGCCGAGGAGCGCTACCGCAAGGCGGTCTTCGCCTCGCTCCAGCTGCCGCCCGGCTTTGCGGCGACCCTGGACGAATCCTGGTTCGTGACCGAAGAGGAGCAGGAGCAGCTCAATTTCGCGATCGCCGTCGCCCTGGCCATCATCTTCATGATCCTGGCCGCCCTGTACGAATCCTTCCTGACGCCGTTCTTCGTCCTCCCGGCCGTGCCGCTCGCCCTCGTCGGCGTGTTCGTCGCTTTCGTCGTCGCCGACGCCCCGTTCGACCCGACCGCCTACATCGGCGTCATCCTCCTCTCGGGGATCGTCGTCAACAACGCCATCCTGCTCGTCGACCATATCGGCCGGCGGCGGCGGGAGGGCCTCGGCCTGATCGAGGCCGTCGTGCGCGGGACGCAGGATCGCGTCCGCCCCATCCTCATGACCGCTTCGACGACGATCTTCGGCATGCTGCCGCTGCTCCTCATCGGCGCCGGGGCCAACGAGCGTCAGATCTGGTCGTCGCTGGCCTTGTGCACGGTCGGCGGGCTGGCAAGTTCGACGCTGCTCATCTTCGTCGTCATCCCCGTCCTCTACTACCACG
>JAFGBC010000233.1 GCA_016933355.1 Candidatus Aminicenantota bacterium | reverse complement strand
CCACCGCGTCTTCCCCGCCTCCGAGCTCGCCGACCCCGCCTTCCGGTCGAACCCCCCGTTGCGCTGCTATCACTGCAAGCGCGCGCTCTTCGCCGCCCTGCGCCGGATCGCCGGCGCGGAAGGTCTCCGCCATGTCCTGGACGGGTCGAACGCGGACGACGCCTCGGATTATCGCCCGGGGGCCCGGGCCTGCCGGGAGCTCAAGGTCCGCTCGCCGCTCCGGGACGCCGGACTGAGCAAGGCCGAGGTCCGGCTTCTTTCGCGCGCGCTCCGGCTTCCGACCTGGGACAAGCCCGCCCGGGCCTGCCTCGCCTCCCGGTTCCCCTACGGCCGTCCGATCGACGCGAAGAGCCTGATGCGGGTGGAACGGGCCGAAGACGCCCTGATCCGACTGGGCTTCGGGCAGGTCCGGGTTCGTCATCACGGACCGGTCGCCCGGGTCGAAACGGCCGCGGCCGACTTCGGCCGGATGCTGGATGCCGCGACGCGCGCGAAGATTTCGCGCCGGCTCAAGCGGCTGGGTTACGCCTATGTCGCGCTCGACCTGGACGGCTACCGCACGGGGAGCTTGAACGAGCCGCTGAACAGGAAACGCCGGCGCGGCGCCGGCGCGCGGCGCTAGGCTTCGACCAGGTTCTCCGGCCTCTCTCCCTTGAGCCCCTGGATGAGGTTGCGGACCGCGGCCAGGGCCATGGCGCTCCGCGTCCCTTCGCTGGCGCTCCCGATGTGGGGGAGGAGGACGACATTGGGGAGGCTCAGGAGCCGAGCGTCGATGCGGGGCTCGTCCGCGTAGACGTCCAGCCCCGCCCCCCAGAGGCGGCCTTCTTCCAGGGCTTCGGCCAGGGCGGCTTCGTCCACGACCGGGCCGCGCGCCGTGTTGATCAGGATCGCGTCCGTCTTCATCCGAGCCAGCCGCTCGCGCGAAAGCAGCCCGCGCGTGGCCGGGGTCAGGGCGCAGTGGATCGTGACGATATCGGCCGCGGCCAGGAGCTCGTCGAGAGGAAGCGGGCGGGCGTCGAGGGCCCGAGCCTCTTCGGCCGGGAGGGGCCGGGGATCGGCGTAGACGACGGTCATCCCGAAGGCCCGGGCCCGGCGGGCGACGGCGCGGCCGATCCGGCCCATTCCGACGACGCCCAGGCGCCGTCCCGCGAGGTCGCGCCCCAGGAAGAGCCCCAACGTCCATCCTTTGAATCGCCCCTCGCGGGTGAAGCGGTCCGCCTCGGGGATGCGCCGGGCCACGGCGAGGATCAGGGCCCAGGCCAGGTCGGCCGTCGCCTCGGTCAGGACCCCCGGCGTGTTCGTGACCAGAATCCCCTTGGTCCGGGCGTAACCGACGTCGATGTTGTTGACGCCGACGGCGCAGTTGGCGATCACCCGGAGGCGGGGGGCGGCGTCGATGACCTCGCGGTCGATCTCGTCCACGAGCAGGGAGAGGAGCCCGTCCTTGTCGCGGAGCTTGGCGACGAGGATTTCGCGGGGACAGATCTCGGCCTCGGTCGCCAGCTCGACGACGGCCGCCGCGGAGAGGAGGGCGTCCGCTTCGGGGAGGAGGGGATGGGCGACGAGGACGGAAGGTTTCATGGCGGGGGGAAAAAAGAAGGGGCGGACGCCGCGTCCGCCCCTTCGGTTGTTCGTGGCCGCTGAAGGTCCGTCAATCAGCGCCGTCTGCGCAATGCGCCTCAGTCCGACTTTTCCGCCTTTTTCTCGGTGATGATGCCCAAGACTTCGACGCCCACCTCTTTGAGGACCTCGATGATTTCGATGATATTGCCGAACGCGATCTCCTGGTCGGCTTTGAGATAGAGCTTCTTGTCGCTGACCGTCAGGAATTCTTCTTCCAGGACGGTCTGGAGGTTCTCCATCGTCGTTTTTTCCTCGTTGATGTAAATCCCGCCGTCCTTGCGGAGCGTCAGCACGACCTCGGGGTTGTCGGGCATGTTGATCGTGTTCAAGGCGGTCGGAAGCTTGACGTCGAGCCCTCTCTGGACGAGGGGAGTCACGACCATGAAGATGATGAGGAGGACGAGGAGGACGTCGCAGAGCGGAACGACGTTGGGTTCCGACTTGACTTCTTCGTCGCTGCCGATGCGAAAACCCATGATGTGCCTCTCTTTGCGGAATCTCGCGCGCCCCGCGGAGCGCTCACGGTCGTTGCGCTTACTTCTTCCTCATGAAGAAATCGACGATCTCCGAGGACGTGTTCGACATCTCGGCCTGGTAGACCTCGATCCGGCTGTTGAGCAGGTTGTAGCACCAGAGGGCGATGATGGCGACCAGAATCCCGAAGGCGGTCGTGATCAGGGCCTCGGAGATACCGCCGGCGACGGCGCCGATGCCGCCCGATCCGGTCAGCTGCATGCCGCGGAAGGCCGTGATGATGCCGAAGATCGTGCCGAACAGCCCGATGAAGGGGGACGAAGTCGCGATCGTCGCCAGCACGCTGAAGCCCCTCTTGAGGTCCTGGGTGAACAGGGAGGCGGCGCGGTCGCAGCCTCTCGCGGCCGACGCGACTTGCTCGTCCTGGGACAGGCCCGATTCCTTGGCGGCCAGGTACTCGTGGATTCCGGCGGCGGTCACGCGGGCCAGGTGGCTGGACTTGTAATCCTTTTTATTGGCCAGCGTCAACGCCTCGTTGATCTTGCCGGCTTTGAGCAGGTCGGCCAGGGCGGCGGCGGCCTGCTTGGATTTGGCCTTGGCCCGGGAGAAAGTCATCTGCCGCTCGATGAAGAGGTAGATGGCGATCACCGACAGAAGGATCAGGATGAAGGCGACGGTTTTCGCTACGGCGCCCATCTGCTGCCACATCTCGATCAAGCCAAATTGCATGTTGAGAACCTCCTTTTAGATCTCGAAAGCCATTGTCTAGCTTCTTATCTATGATTAATTATTTCAATTGGAATCGGACGGTGACGGTGAAGATGACGCCGCGCGGCTTGCCGTTGATGACCATCGGCTCGTAAACCCACTGCTTGACGGCGTCGATCGCGGCCTGGTCCAGGAGCGGGATCGACCGCAGCACCTTCCAGCGGATGACGCGGCCGTAGATG
>JAFGBC010000232.1 GCA_016933355.1 Candidatus Aminicenantota bacterium | reverse complement strand
GGGAGGTGTGGCCGCCTGGCCGGCCTTTGCCGCTTCGGATGGGGCGGGAGGGTAGGCGAGGGTGTCGTGGACGGCCGGAAGGGGCGCGCCGCAACTCCAGCAAACGGGGCTGCTTTGGATGTTCTCCGCCCCGCACGAGGGACAGGACCGCGCGCGCCCTCCATTCCCCGTCATGAACACATCTTATGAAGATCGTCGACCGAAGTCAAACCCGGGCCCGGATGACGCGGGACGGCCGGATGGCTTATAATGACCCGAAGGATCATGTCATGACGAGGGTGACGGCGGCCGTGTTGAGGAAAGGGGGCCTGATCCTGATCGCGCGCCGCAAGGCCGGACTCTCGAGCGGGGGACTGTGGGAATTTCCGGGCGGGACGGTCGAGCCGGGAGAAACGCCCGAGCGCGGGCTGGCGCGCGAGCTCAAGGAGGAGTTCGACATCGAAGCCCGTATCGGCGCGCTGGCTGCGACCGGCCGCGGCACCCTTGCCAGCGGCCCGTTCGAGCTTCTCGCCTATGAGGTCGAGCATCTGGGCGGCGAATTCCGGCTGCGCTCCCACGACGAAATCCGCTGGGTGCGGCTCGAGGACCTGGCCGGCTACGACCTTCCGGCCGCGGATCGTGAGGTCGCCGAACGGCTCCTGGGAATGGGTCCATGACCGAGTTCGCGCTGGTCCTGGGCAAAGGCAAGGACAAGGCCGTTCGGAACCGCCACCCCTGGATTTTCTCGGGCGCCGTCGCGCGGACGCCGGCCGGCCTGGAGGACGGCGGGCTGGCCGAGGTCCGGAGCGAGGACGGGGAGATTCTCGGCCACGCCTACGTCAACAGGCGCTGTTCGATCCTAGCCCGGATGGTCAGCTTCGGCGCCGAGCCGCCCCTGGACGCGCTCCGTCGCAACTTGGACGGCGCCTGGGCGCTCAGGTCCGGCCTCGTCGCCGGGACGAGCGACGCCTTCCGCGTCGTCCACGGCGAAGGCGACGGCCTTCCCGGGCTGGTCGTGGACAAGTACGCGGATGTCTGCGTCATCCAAGTCACGACCCTCGGGATGGAGAGGCTCAAGCCGGTCGTCCTGGAGCGCCTTCGCGGCCTCCTCAAGCCCCGCGTCCTCTACGAGAAATCGAGCTCGCCGGCGCGACGCGAGGAGGGCTTGGCCGATGCCGAGGGCGCGCTCGAGGGAACGCTCGACGGGCCGGTTGAAATCGTCGAGAACGGCCGCCGCTTCCTGGTCGACATCGAGAGAGGCCAGAAAACGGGCTTTTTTCTGGACCAGAGGGAGATGCGCGAGCTCGTCGTCCGCCTCAGCCCCGGCCGCCGCGTCCTGAACGCGTTTTCCTACACGGGCGGGTTCTCCGTCTGCGCGCTGGCGGGCGGCGCCCTGAGGGTTGACGCCGTCGACACCTCCGAAGCGGCGCTCGCGCTCGCCCGGAGGAGCGTGCGGCTCAACGGCCTGGAGGAGTCTAAAGCCGGGTTCGAAGCGGCCGATGTCTTCGGCGTCCTGAGGCGCAAGACGCTGGACTACGATTTCATCATTCTCGACCCTCCCGCCTTCGCCAAGAAGAAAACCGACGTCGTCCCGGCCTGCCGAGGCTACAAAGACATCAACCGCTTGGCGATGCTCCGTCTGCCGCCGGGCGGGCTGCTCCTGACGTTTTCCTGCTCGCATTTCGTGGACGAGGCCCTCTTTCGCCGGGTCCTGTTCCAGGCGGCGCGCGAGGCGGACCGGACGGTCCGCATCCTCCAGAAACACCGGATGGCCTTCGACCATCCCCTGAACGTCTACCATCCGGAGAGCGAATATCTCAAGGGGTTTCTCCTTCATGTCGCGTGATAAGGCCTGCGGGCCGAGGAGACGATGATGGCGATGAAGTATTCGGTCAGCCGGATCGGCGTCTTCGACCAGTGCCGGCTCAAGTACAAGTATCAGTATCTCGAGCGCCTGACCCCGGAGATGGAGACGACGATCGAGGCGTTCATGGGCTCCCGCGTCCACGAGGCGCTCAAGGCGCTCTACGACGGGGTCAAGAATCGGCGGGTGGAGTCCAAGGATCGGCTGCTTTCCCTCTATGACGAGCTCTGGGAGAAAAACTTCAGCGCCGCCGTCAAGATCGTCAAGAAGGGCATCGCGGCCGAGGACTACCGGATCAAGGGGCGCGCCTGCCTGTCCGATTACTACGACGCCTACGCGCCGTTCGATGCGGCCAAGGTCGTCAGCACCGAGGAGACGGTCAACTTCAGCTTGAGGGACGGAGCCGAGGAGTATCAGTTCATGGGCGTCCTGGACCGGCTGGACTGGAACGACCGCGAGGGGATGTTCGAGATCCACGATTACAAGACGTCGGGGAGCCTGATGACCCAGGACCAGGCCGACGCCGACATCCAACTGGCCGTCTATCAGATCGCGATCGCCGCCCGCTGGCCCGAGGCCAGGACGAACGCCAAACTGGTCTGGCATTACCTGCTGTTCAACAAGGAGATCGCGTCGCGGCGGACGGTCGAGGCGCTGGATGCCTTGGAGCGGGACATCATCGCCAAGATCCGCGACATGGAATCCTGCTCGGCGTTCGTCCCCAACCGGAGCGCTCTCTGCGAGTGGTGCGGCTACCAGTCAATCTGCCCCGAGTGGAAGCATATCCGGGCCGTCGAAGCGCTCGAGCCCAACGCTTACATGAACGACCCCGGCGTCGCACTCGTCGCCAAGTACGCCGAGCTCGAGTCCCGCAAGAAGGAGCACCAGAGCGAGATCGCGGCGCTCGAAGCCGAGCAGGCCGGGGTCAAGGAGGCGGTCCTGGCCTTCGCCGAGAGGGAGAAGACCAACGTGATCGACGGACCGGGCTTCCGGCTCCTGGTCAGCGTCCGGGAGGAGATGGAGGCTCCTTACAAGAGCGAAGACGAAGCGCGTTGGAAGGGCCTGCGCGACCTCCTGATCGCCGAGGGCAGGTTCAACGAGGTTTCGACCGTGAACAACAGGATGCTGTCCAGCCGGATGAGAAGCTGGCCCAAGGCGCTCTGGGAGAGGATGACGCCCTTCCTCGTCCGCCGCCGAACCTGCGACGTAACCCTCAAAAAAAAGAGCTGAGACCGAGGTCCCCGTCCGGAGCGCTGCGGGCTCAGCGCCTGATCCAGGCGGCGATATCCTCGACAACCTCTTCGGCGACGTTCCCCGCCTTCTGGGTGTATTCGGCCGGCGTGGGGACGCCGGAACCCTCGATGAACAGGTGGTTGAGCGTTCGGTAGAGCTTGAAGACGACGTCGCCCCGCCCCTCGAGCGCCTTCTTCCAGTTCTCGAAATCCTCGGTCGTGACCTGGTAATCACGGCTTCCCTGGAGGATGAGGAGCGGCGCCCGGACTTTACGGACGGCATCGGCCGGGACATAGCCGCGGAGGTCCAGCCAGTAGCGCGCCGAAGCGTTCAGAAAGCGTTCGTCTTTCGCGGCGTCTTCTTCGGTCAGGGCCTTGATCTTGGCCGCGGCGGCTTTGATCTCGTCGAGGTTCTTCTTGTCTTCTTCGGAGAGGGCGCCGTCCAAGGCCAGCAGATACGTCATCTGCTGGAGATAGGTCGTCTCGATCGGCCGGGTCAGTCCGGCCATGATGATGAAGCCGGCCGCC
>JAFGBC010000231.1 GCA_016933355.1 Candidatus Aminicenantota bacterium | reverse complement strand
CGCCCGCCAGTTCCTGGAGCGGATGGACAAGCCCGAGGCGGACCTGATCGAGGGCATTCCGCCCGCGATCGCCATCCAGCAGAAGGCGGCGACCAAGAACCCGCGCTCGACCGTGGCCACGGTCACCGAGATCTACGACTTCCTGCGGGTGCTCTTCGCCCGGATCGGGACCGTCCATTGTCTTCGCTGCGGACGGCCGGTGCGCCGGGACACGGTCGACGGCGCCGTCGACGCCCTGCTGGCTCTCCCGGCCGGGACGCCGCTCTCGATCGGCTTCGCCTGGCCCGCGGCCAAGGGCCTCGCCGCGCTCAAAAAGGACGGCTTTACCCGCGCCGTCGGCCGCGGCGGCGAGGCGGTTTCGCTCGAATCGGTCCGCGCCTCCAAGTCGGGTGTCCTCGACGTCCTGGTCGACCGGCTCAGCCTGGACAAGGACGATCGAGAGCGCCTGGCCGATTCGCTCGAGATGGCCCTGAAGAAGGGCGACGGCCGCGCCCGGGTCATAGCCGGCGACGGGCGGAATTTCGTCTTCTCCGAGCGCCTCGAGTGCAAATCGTGCGGGATCGCCTACGAGGACCCCTACCCCAACCTCTTCTCATTCAACAGCCCCCAGGGCGCCTGTCCCGAGTGCCACGGCTTCGGCGACCTCGCCGTCATGGACGAGGACAAGGTCGTCCCCGACCCGTCGAAATCTCTGGCCGAGGGCGCCGTCGCGCCCTGGACGACGCCGCTGGCCCGACGGATGCTGAAGGAGCTTCTCGTCCAGGCGAAGAAGCGGGGCATCCCGACCACGGTCCCCTTTCGGGACCTCAAACCCGAAGCCAAGGCGTTCGTCCTCGAGGGCGGCGGCGGCTTCTACGGCGTCCGGGGTTTCTTCGACTGGCTCCAGACCAAGAAATACAAAGTCCAAGTCCGCGTCCTCCTCAGCCGCTACCGCAAATACGTCCCCTGCCCGGCCTGCGCCCGGAGCCGGCTCAACCCGAGGGCGCGGAGCGTCCGGGTCGCGGGCCGGACGATCGGGGAGGTCGCCCGGATGACGGTCCGCGAGGCCCACGCCTTCGTCACGGGACTGCGCCTTGCTCCCTACGAGCGGACGGTCGCCGAGAAGCTCGTCGCCGAGGTCGAGGGCCGCCTCCGCTATCTCCTCGAGGTCGGCCTCGACTACCTCACGCTCGAGCGGATGACCTTCACCCTGAGCGGCGGGGAGGCCCAGCGGATCAACCTGGCCGCCGCGCTGGGCTCGTCCCTGGTCGGGACCCTCTTCGTCCTGGACGAACCCTCGATCGGGCTCCATCCTCGCGACAACGGCCGCCTGGTCGAGATCCTGCGCGCCCTTCAGGAAGTCGGCAACACCGTCCTCGTCGTCGAGCATGACCCTGAGATCATCCGGGCCGCCGCCTACCTGGTCGATCTCGGCCCGCGGGCCGGCGAGCGGGGCGGCCGCGTCCTGTTCGCCGGCGGCCGCGACGCTTTTCTCGCCTCCAAGACGTCGCGGACGGCGGCCTATCTCCGCGGCGAGAAGTCCATCGCGACGCCGGCCCGGAGGCGCGAGCCTTCAGGGAGCTTCGTCATCGAGGGCGCCCGCCTTCACAACCTCAAGCGGATCGACGTCGATATCCCCCTCGGCGTCCTGACCGCGGTGACCGGAGTTTCGGGCTCGGGCAAGAGCACGCTCGTCCACGACGTCCTCTACCGCGGCTGGAGCGGCGAGGAAACGGACGGCTTCGACGCCATCCGAGGCGCCAAGCGGGTCGACAAGGTCATCATGGTCGACCAGGCGCCGCTGAGCGCGTCGCCCCGCTCCATCCCCGCGACTTACACCAAGGCCATGGACGGGATCCGCATCCTCTTCAGCCGGACCCGCGAGGCCCAGGCCCTAGGCTATAAGCCGGGGGCCTTCTCCTTCAACACGCCGGGCGGACGCTGCGAGGATTGCCGGGGAGCCGGCTCCCAAATCGTCGAGATGCAGTTTCTGTCCGACGTCGTCCTGACCTGCGAGGTCTGCAAAGGGAAGCGCTTCAAGAGCGATATCCTCGAAGTCCGCTACGAAGGCCGGTCGATCGACGGGGTCCTGGACATGACCGTGGACGAGGCCTGCGCCTTTTTCAAAAAGGCGCCCGAGGTCGTCCGGCGCCTCCGGCCCCTGGCCGAGGTCGGGCTCGGCTACCTCCGGCTCGGGCAGCCGACGACGACCCTTTCGGGCGGCGAGCTGCAGCGGATCAAGCTCGCCTACCACCTTATCCACGAGCGGGGCAAGCGCATCCTGTATCTCTTCGACGAGCCAACGATCGGGCTCCATCTCGACGACATCGCGGTCCTGCTGCGCTGCTTCGACCGGCTGGTCGAGGCCGGCCACTCGGTCGTCGTCATCGAGCACAACCTGGACGTCATCAAGTGCGCAGACCGGGTCATCGACCTCGGGCCCGAGGGCGGCGAGCGGGGCGGCCAGGTCGTCGCCTGCGGAACGCCGGAAGAGGTCGCCCGGGCGCCCCGCTCGATCACCGGACGCTACCTTAAGACCGTATTGTCAAAGGCCTAGAAACCCACACCTGGAGTCAATTTGGAGGGTGAACCCGCTTCGCGTTTCCCCCTTCCAACGATCCGTCCCCTCCTCTGCAGATCAAACGGGGACGTCCCTGCCTTCCTTTCCACACCATCCCATGCATGGCATGGGACGGTGTGCGACCGAGGGGACATGCCCCCTTGGATCCCCCCGGCTCCCCGCGGCAAGCCGCGGGGGATATCCCCCGGGAGTCAAGCGTACGCACGGTTTAAAGAACCGGGAGGGGTGGCTCGTCTCGGGCACCCCGCCGCCCGGAACGATCGGCGGCGGCAATGCCCTATTCAGCTAGATCGCCGGGGTATCGTGAGAACGGCGGGGGTGTGCCCTCATGCCGAGCATGAGGACGGTAAAGCCCGACGCGACAGGCCCCGCCCCGTCTTTAAGCTTTTTCCGTGCGCTTGCGATACGGCGCGTAGTCGGGGACCCGGCGTTCGTAAGCTTCATCCATCAACGGCGACGAGATGATGTAGTCCGCCGTAGCCCGGTTGCAGGCGACCGGGATATTCCAGACGACGGCGATCCGGAGGAGCGCCTTGACGTCCGTATCGTGGGGCTGGGGCTGGAGG
>JAFGBC010000230.1 GCA_016933355.1 Candidatus Aminicenantota bacterium | reverse complement strand
GTTGCTGAAGAGCGTGACCAGGAACCCGTTGCGCCGGGCATAGGCGTAGATGTCGGCGAAGTCCTCGCGGACGAGCGGGTCGCCGCCCGTGAACAAGAGATAGAGACAGCCGGCCTCCTTGAGCTCGTCCAGGATCGATTTCCAGCGGGGGGCGCCCAGCTCGCGGCCGGCCGGATCGTCCTCGCGCGCGTAGCAGTGCGTGCAGCGCAGGTTGCAGCGGTTGGTCAGGGCGATGCCGCCCGAGAAGGGAACCCGCAGGGCCTCCAGCTTGTCCGAGAATCGGGTCCAGAATTCCGCGTCGACGCCGCGGTCCGTCTGCGGGCAGAGGGGCGTCATGAGACCTCTTGGATCAATCCCTGATCCCTGAGCTGGTCCAGGAAGGCGGCGGCGTCCATGGCGGCGCGCTCCCGGTCGACGTCGAAGCGCTCGACGATCGCCGCCAGGAGATCGTCGAGGTCCGTCGCGCCGTCGAGCCGCCGCCAGATGAACTCGGCCAGGGAGTTGAGGACGAAGACCTTCTGCATGTCGGCGGGCGTCCCGCAGACCGGGACGAGAAACGCCTCGTCGGCGATCCGGCGGAGCGCCGCCGCGTCGCTTTTTCGGTAGCGGGGCGCCGCGCTCATCGGAACCTCAGCGCGGGGTCGCCGATCAGGTTGAAGCTGTTCAGGATGTAGGGCTTGCCGTCCTGGGCCATGTAGCTCTTCAGGCTCTTCAGCCAGGCCTTGCCGAGGTTCTTGGCGCCCGACTGGAAGGCGGTCCGGTAGAACTCGTCGGCCAGGGCTTTCGTCTGGAGATAGGTCGGCGTTCCCGAGGGAGCGAGCGCCGTGGCGATGCCGCCGTCGGGCGCGAGGAGCAGCGCTTCGGTCAGGCTCGTCATCCCCGGGACCTCGAAGCGGCCGGCGACGCAGGTCAGCAGGACCATGATCGGGAGCGTCTTCTTGTTCCGCAGGCCGGGGACGTCAGCGACGCTGAAGATGTTCTCGTCGGTCAGCTGGTCGATGCCGCCGTGGCCCAGGTAGTTGATGAGGGCCGGGTTGTCGTTGAAGGCGGCCAGGATCTCGGCCCGCGTCGCGTCCGCGTAGTGCCAGTTGAGAAGGTAGATCCGCTGGAGCGAATAGCCGGCGATCCGCTTGGCCAGGAATTCGCTCCCGACTCGGAAGTTGCCCGAGGGGTCGGGGTTGTCGGCGATCAGGACGGCCCGCTTGGGACGGGCGCCCGAAGCCTGGTCGTAGGCGATGATCTTCTCGACGGCGGCCGCCAGCTCGTCGGCCGAGATGACCGGAATCCGGCTGACGGCGATCTCGGGGACGCCGTCGTCGCCCGTGACGTCGCCGAAGGCCCGGTCGGCCGCGAACAGCCCTTGCGGCGTTCGGGCCAGGATGGGCGGGAGGATGTTGTCGCCGAGGCCGAGGTGGTCCTTGTAATCGTAGGTGCCCTTGCCGGCTAGGACGGCGTATTGCGGCCGCCCGGCCGGACCCTTGTTATAGGCGTAAACCAGGAAGTCGCGGATGGCGTAGGGATCGGGGAGTCCCGCGCTGAAGTCCTGGTAGATGTCCTCCAGGCTGACGGCCATGGTCTTGAGGCCCTTGTTCTTGCGGTAGGTCGCCAGGCGGCGGGCGCCGGCGGCGAATTCGTCGGGCGCGATGACCAGATACTCGGCGAAACGGTCGGTCTGCTTCAGGGCCGATCGCGAGGCCCCGGCCAGGGAGGCGGGAGGCTTGGCCGCCGCCAGGCCGGTGACGAGGTAGCGGTTCCGGGCCGTCGCCGGGACGAAGGCGATGCGGTTACGCTCGTCGACGCGGTATCCCTGGCAGACCATCGGCCGCGCGGGGTCCGTGATGTCCAGCACGGCGACCCGGGGCGCCGTGATGCCGTCCACCGAGATGACGGCGTTGCCGTCGCCCCGGCAGACCAGGCGGTTGCCGGCGGCCCTGTAGGCGCGGGGGTAGCTCAGCTCGAAGGAATCGACGAGGAAGACGCTGTAGGGCGCGCCGACGTCGAGCAGCCCCTTGACGGTGATCGTGTTCTCGCCGTCCTTGAGGAGAGCGGGGGAGACGGCGAGCTCTAGCGCGTAGGCGTCGGTCCCGTTCCACCAGCCGTTGCCGAGCTCGACGTTGTTGAGGCGGATGCGGGCGTGGTGGTCCTGGACGGCCGGCGTGTCCGTGACGCCCCGGAGGCGGACGGTCAGGGAGGCCCGGCCGCTCGCGGCCCGGCCCGGGACATTAACCGTGAAGGTCTTGGAATCGGCCCCTCCGATGAGGTAGTTCCAGTACCAGAAATCCTCCTTGGCGCTCTTGGCCAGGGAGGTCATCGCCAGGCGGTGGTTCTTGAAGCGGATGTCGTCCTGGAAGGCGGCGCGCGCGTCGGACGGCGCCGCCGGGTTGACCCCGGCGACGGCCATGACCTGGCCCGGCCCCCGGTCGAGCCAGTAGACGTTCCGGTCGGCGAAGGGATGATCGGCGGGCAGGCCGTAAAAATAGAGGCCGGCGCCGCTCTCCTCGGCAAGCCAGGGGACCGGCTTGCCCAGGTTGGTCAGGCTCAGGCCCCGGCCGAGGATCAGGCCCTGGACCTGCTCGGCCGTGGTCCCGAAGCAGGCGGCGATCGAGGCGGCGTCGAGATAGACGAGCCCTTCCTCCTTGACGCCGATGCGGACCCGCTCGCGCCGGGCGGCGGCCGTCAGCAAGGCGGACGCGGGGGCGGCCGCCGTCTGGAGGGTTTTCAGGCGGGCCTGGACGCGCCGCTCGGACAGCTCGGGACGCGGCCGGCTCCAGGTCCGGTAGCCGGGAACGCGGTTCGGGATCTCTTCGGCTCTTTCGCGGGCGGGGGAAACGGTCCGCGACGAGGGCCGGTCCTGTCCTCCGAAGGTCAGCGTATAGGGCCCGTAGACCCGGCTCTCGCCGGCGGCTTCGATCTCGCGGAGTTGATAGACGAGCGGGACGCCGACGGGCGCCCCGGGGTCCTCCAGGCGGTAGATGCCGCCCAGCGGGGATTCGAAGACCGCGGGCAGGAAGGAGGGGTTGACGAGCTCGAAGCGGCCGGTCCGCTCGTCCTTGCGGTAGAGGAAGAAGCCGGCCGTGCCGACCTCGCCGCCCGTCTTCCACTCGACGACGGGGCGGCCTCCCTCCAGGATCGCCTGGATCGAGGAGACGGCGACCCAGGTCGGGACCGGGTCCCCGCCCTCGGTCGCGGCCAGCTCGCAGAGCGGCCCGTAGGTCGCGGAGGCCCCTGTTTCGTCGAGGAAGCTGGCCCGGGTGCCGTTCGCCGCGGGCGTCCCGGTGATGAGATAGCGCTGGCCGCCGCTGGTCGGCGTGATGTCGACGGTGTAGTCGAGGCGGACCGAAGTGTTGGCCGCAACCGTCCCCGGATTCCAGACGATGTCGCCGGTGCCGCCCAGGCCGGGCTGGCTGACGATCGACCCCTGCTCGATATTGAGGCGGTCGGAGAAGACGACGCCGCTGCCGGGCACACGAACGGTGATCGGAAGCCCGCCCGTGAAGGTGATGGGGTGGGCCGACGGGTTGACGAAGACGACTTCGACCCGGAGCACGGACGTCTGGTTGAGCGCCGGCGGGTTGGGGCCCATGACCCAGCTCAAATTTTGGGTCAGGAACGGCTTGTTCGGCTTCCCGCCCGCGTCCGTGGGCAGATAGATGCGGAAGGTGTTGGCTTGGGGCTGGGCCGTGGGCGGGGTGGTGTTTGTGCTTCCTGCATAAAAGACTCCGTAATTGGAGCCGGCCCCGGTGTCGGTATAAGTCATGGTCGCGGTCCAGAGTCCGGTATTCGACGAATTCGTATCAGTTTCGAAGCCGGTGATCGGATTATTCAGCCAAACCGTAGATCCCGATCCATTGTAGCTTCCGGAAAGCGCGCCCGTTCGGCTGGTGTAGCCCATCGTGCAGAGGGTTGTGGCGCCGTTGTCCCCGTCCCAATCTTTCCAGTGGACGACGCACCCGGAATTGAGGTACGGGTACAGCGTCGTAGTCATGGTATTCACGCCCGTGACATTGGTTTCTCCGACGGGGATGAAGGAAAGAGCATAGACATTGAGTTCCGTCCCGCCGGAAGAAGTGTCTCCATCATGAGCTCGTATCCCGTAGCCGTTACAATCGTTTCCGTTCGTCACGGTGGACGACATATCGACGACTAGCCGCCAATGGCCGGTTGCGGGATTGGCGATACTCCCGGGATTCTGCCAATTGTTATTCACTCCCTGGGTCCTGCTACCGGTTATTTGCCATTGTTGGCTTCCGCTCGGTGTGTATAACGTATATAGGCAGGACGTGTTCCAAGTTGGGTTTGTACCTGTGTCTAGCCAATCGTGTTGCCCTCCGCCAGTGCCGCGCCCCACGTCCGAGTCGAAGATTTCAACGGTGAGATTGCCAAGGCCGGAAGGGATCTCAATATAATATTGATAAGAGGTGTTCAATCCCCCCGACGAGCTGATATAATCGCCCCAGCTCGTCGGTGCTCCGGACCCGATCTGTCGATAGAGCCCAGCCGGTCCCTGGCCCGTCGTGGCCGCATCGATCGTCCACGAAAGAAGCCCCAGGGCTATGGCGATCAGGGCTATACGGCTAGTAGTATAGTTCTTCCTCATTATGCTACCCATGGAAGCACTCCTCCTCACGAATTTCCCGCTTCAGACAAAGAATAATATCCAAGTTTTTCTATCATGTCAATAATCAACCTTGGCCGACGCTCGTTTCCAGCGGTATCCGTCGCCCGGCGTCGAAATGGTTCACTCCGACTTGCTCCGAAGCGCATACCTATTTTTTAACTGGGGATTAATCAAAGCGATCTCTGTGCCAATGAGCGTTGTTGGAAACAAATAACTTATGAATATCATCGGATTAATATTATACAAAAAATGGTAAAAAAGTGACAATATTTTGTTAGGCGCTATATATGCATCATTGCTGGACTTGAATAAGTCGTGGTTCCTTAAAGTACGTTTTCTGGGGGGCGTAAAAGGGACAACGGCCTTGCCCTTGGAGGCTCAACTGGGAACCGGTTAAAACTCATACATGATATAATGAAAAGGCTTCTTCGGTCGGCTTAGCCGTTCACGGGCCGAGCTTGAACGATATCGCCTCATTTTCGAGGAGGAATGCTAATGAGAGTCATCGAGCGCAGGATAATCACCGGCGTTCTCGTCAGCGTCTTGGCACTATTGATGATGATCTGGTCGGCGCCGCTCTCGGCCCAAGTTCAGAGGGGGGAAGCCGCGGCCAATCCCGTCCCCAATCCGTCCTTCGAGGACGTCAAGGACGGCGTTCCCGTCGGCTGGGAGCAACGCAACTGGCAGGCCAAGGCGGAGTTCGGGCTCGAGGAGGGAGGCCGCGCCGGAAAGACGAGCGCGCGCATCTCCTCCACGGACGGCGCCGACGCCTCGTGGAGCGCGGTCGTCCCGATCACGCCTTTCGCGAAGTATCGTCTCAGCGGCTGGATCAAGACCAAGGACCTCGACCCGGGACTGAGCCGGGGCGCGCTCCTCAACATACACGGGATGAACGTCGCGACCCGGCCGCTCCGCGGCACGCAGGACTGGACCAGGGTCGATGTGGAATTCGACTCCGGCGCCAACGACGCCGTCTCCGTCAACTGCCTCTTCGGCGGCTGGGGAAAGGCGACCGGGGCCGCCTGGTACGACGATATCCGGCTCGAGATGCTCTCGGTCCGGGCCATGAACCCCCGGGCGGCGATCGACGC
>JAFGBC010000051.1 GCA_016933355.1 Candidatus Aminicenantota bacterium | reverse complement strand
GGCCGGGTGCCGGTCGGAATCGTCAATCTGGACCGGGGCGGCGCCTGGGGGAAATTCGGGCGTCTGTTCGCGAACGCCCTCATCCCCGACCCGTCGCGGCCGGTCGCCCCGGCCGCGCCGTCCCTGCAGGCTTTCGCCGTCCGACCCTTCCCGGACGAAGCGGAGGCGCGGCGGCGGGTCGAGCGCGAGAGCCTGTTCGCGGCCCTGATCATCCCGGCCGATTTCTCCGAAGCGCTGACGACGGGACGGGCGACGGTCGAAGTCTGCGTCGCCGGCCCCGGGAACGTGCTGGGGACGGCGTTCACGAGCGTCGTCGAAACCGTGGCCAACCTGATCTCGAGCGGCGAGATCGCCGCGCGCACGACGATCGAGGCGCTCCTCGGCCACCCCGCCGCGCGGGTGCGCCTGAGGGACGGCCGCTGGAACGACGCGCTGACGGACCTCGTGCGCGCCGCCGCATCGCCGGACGCCAACCCGATCCGGGTCCAACGCCTTTCCCCCGCCGGGCCGTCGGCCCGGATCAAGCTGGCCCATTACTTGGCGGCGAGCCTGGCCGTCATGTTCATCGGGTTCACGGCGCTGATGATCAGCGCCGGCCTGTTTCAGGACCGGCGGCAGGGAACCCTGCAGCGCCTGCTCGTCACGCCGACCCGGCCCGAGGCCGTTCTCGGCGGCAAATTCCTGGGGGCTTACCTGTCGGCGGTCGTCCAGCTCGGCCTCCTCGCCGGCGGCCTGGCCGCCCTGGAGCGGCTCTTCGGCGGCGCGGCGGGCGCCGGCTCCGGGGCCACGAACCCGCTCGCGGCCGATCCGGTCGGGCTGGCCGTCCTGATCCTGACGGCGGCGGCCGCCGCCGCGGGCGTCGGCGCCGCGGTCGCCGGGCTAGCCGGATCCTACGTCCAGGCCGCGAACGCGGGCATCGCGATCCTCATCGTCATGGGACTCCTGGGCGGCAGCTTCTTCCCGGTCGATTTTTTCCCGGCGCCGCTCCATCTCCTGTCCCGCGCCACGTTTCAATACTGGGCGGTCGCCGGCTACGTCAAGCTGGCGCTCGGGAGCGGCCCCGCCGCCGTCCTGCCCCACGCGCTCGTCCTGACCGCGATGGCGGTCGCCTACTTCGCAATCGGCGGCCGCCTCCTCAAGCGCCGCCTCGGAAATCCCTGAGATGAAACCGCCACGGACGTATTCCGCGCTGCGCACGGCCGGGCTCGTCGCCCGCCACGACCTGCGGCTCTCGCTTCAAGGCGGGCGCAGCGCGCTCTTTTTCGTCGGGGTTCCGGTCCTCCTGATCCTCCTCGTCGGGCTGGGCGCGCGGGGCTTCTCCGAGAGAATGCAGCTCGAAGTCCGGGTCGACGTCGTCGACCGCGACGCGTCGGCCGCCTCGCGGGCGTTCGCGGCGGCCCTGGCTGCGGCTAACGAAGCCCTCGTCGTGCGCGCCGCGCCGCCGCCGGAATCGGCGCCGGAGGGCCCGGCCCGAGACGCGCCCCACGCCCTCCTCACGATTCCCGAAGGCTTCGCCGCGGCGCTGGAAACGGGCGCGACGACGACGGTGACGTTTCAATCCGGCGCCGGGCTGGCCGCTCCCGCGATCGCCTTCGCCGCGGTCCGGACGGCCGCGACCCGTCTGGGCGGCCCTTACGTCGCGGCGCGCCTGAGCGCCGACTTTGCCGCCGCGCACGACCTCGAAGCCGGGCCGGAGTTTTTCGCCGAACGCCTGGCCGCGGCCAGGGACGCCTGGAGCCGGCCGCCGGTCCTCGTCCGGACGGCGAAGACGGGACCGAACGCCAAGGCGACCTTCGGCGCGCAATGGATGGAGAACGGGTTCAAGCTGTCCGTCCCGAGCATCACGGTCATCTTCGTGATGATCAGCATCCTTGGCATGATGCAGTCGCTCGCGGAAGAGCGGGCGGCCGGCCTTCTGCGCCGGGTGGGCTCGTTGCCGGTGACGAACGCCATGTTCCTGGGCGGCAAGCTGGCGGCGACGTTCCTGCTGGGCTGGGCCCAGTTCGTCGTCCTCATCGTCTTCGGCGAAGCGTTCGGCGTGGGCTTGGGGGGCGCGCCGCTGGCGGCCGCGGCGGTCGCGGCCGCGTATGCGCTGGCCGTCACCGCCCTGGCTTTGGCCCTGTCCTCCGTGGCCCGGACGCCCGGCCAGGCCAGCGCCGTCGCGACGGCGGCCTGGGTCGTCCTAACCATGCTGGGCGGCGGCTGGTGGCCGCTCATCGTCGTCCCGCCCTGGATGCGGACGCTGGGACACATCTCGCCCGTCGCCTGGTGCCTGGACGCTCTCAACGCCCTCATCATCGGCCGGGGCTCGGGGACGGATGTCCTGCTGCCCGCGGGCGCGCTGGTCCTGTTCGCGGCCGCCTTTTTCGTCATCGGCGTCAAAGCGCTCGACCTCCACACGGCCGGGGGAGGAAGAGCCAAGACGCCGGCCCTTTTCGGCCTTCGGACACTTGACGCGGAGTGAAAATCGGCGTATGAAGAGGATAGAAAAGGAAGCGAGTCCCCTCGGAGCGGACGGCCCGGGCCGTCGAAACGGGGGACATCCCATGGAACGCGATGCATGATCGCAAGTTAGGAGGCCCCCGATGACGAACCGTCCGATTCTTGTCAAGGTTTTGGCGCTTGCCGTCCTGCTTCCGGCCCTGGCCGCCGTCGGCGTGTCGCGGCCGGACCGGGCGGACCCCACGCCTTCGATCGACCTGCCCCGGCTCGACGTGTCGGCGGACACGCCGTCCGCCGTCTTCGTGGCGAATCCCGGGCTCGGGGACGGCGCGATCCTCTTCCGGACCCTGAGCGCTTCGGGCACGCTGTTCTTCGAGCGGCAGCAGGTGGTCTTCCAGCCGCCGCCCTGCGATGAGGGACCGGTCTGGTTCCGCCGTCTGACGGAAGGGAATCCGCCGGCGCCGGAAACCGGCGCGGCACCCCGTCCGCCCGTGCGCCTCCATTTCGTCGGGGCGGATCCCGACAGCCGGCTGGTCGGGCGGGAGACGCTGTCCGGAGTCGTCAATTATTATATGGGTGACGACCCGTCCCTGTGGCGGACCGACGTCCCCACCTTCGCCAGCCTCGCCTACGAGGGGCTCTATCCCGGCATCGACCTGATCTACGACGGCGGCCCGGGGGTGCTCAAGGGCACCTTCATCGTCGCTCCCGGCGCCGATCCCGGCCGCATCGGCTGGGTCTACGAAGGCACGACGCCGGTCCGGCTGAGCGAAGGCGAGCTCCTGATCGGCGCGGACGAATCCGGCGAGAACCCGCTGTTCGTCGAGCGGCGGCCGGTCGCTTGGCAGACGGTGGACAGCGGGCGCGTCGACGTCGACGTCAGCTACGTCGTCCGGCCCGACGGCCGGGTCGTCCTGGACGTCGGCCGCTACGACGCCGCCGCGCCGCTCGTGATCGATCCCGTCTTGAACTACAGCACTTACTGGGGCGGCGCGGGCTGCGACGGCGCTTATAGCATCGCGGTGGACGCCAAGAACTGCGTCTATCTCGCGGGCGCGTCGAACTCGCCCGGCTATCCGCCGTCCGACCCCAACTGCACGGAAACGCGCTTTTTCGACGCATACGTCACAAAGCTCGACCCGTCCAAGACCGGGGCCGCCCAGCACGT